>CALBXO010000548.1 GCA_937890335.1 uncultured Pseudomonadota bacterium
TCGCGCTGTCGAACGAGGCTGTGACCCAAGTACGGCTCCCGTTCCTCGCGGACGGAGCCGGTGGGGTTTTTCATCTGGACGCAACGGCGACACGCTCGGAGCTGGAAGCGCTGATTGCGCCCCTGCTGGACCGCACACTCGTCATCTGCCGTGGGGCCCTCTACGACGCCGACTGGCGGCCCGAGGACGTGAACGAGGTCCTGCTGGTCGGTGGCAGCACCCGGATTCCGGGGGTGCGCGCCGCGGTCGCTGCGTTCTTTGGTCGTCCGCCCCGCGGCGACGTGGACCCGGACACGGTGGTGGCAGCCGGCGCGGCGATGCATGCCTCGAGCCTCTGTGGAGAGGAGGGGAACCTGCTCCTGGATGTCGTTCCGCTGAGCTTGGGTGTGGAGATCCAGGGCGGGCTCACGGATCGGGTGCTGGAGCGCAATACGACACTTCCGGCCCAGGCCACGGCGCTGTTCAGCACCGCACGCGATGGCCAGGCCGAGATCACGGTCCATGTGGTGCAAGGGGAGCGCGAGTTCGTCGCTGACAACCGGACCCTGGGGCGGCTGAGGTTGTTGGGCATCGCGCCGGCGCGGGCCGGGGTTCCGCGAATTGAGGTGACGTTCCAGGTAGACGTGAGCGGCGTGCTCCATGTCTCGGCCCAGGATGGCGCCACCGGGGCCACTGCGGCGGTCGCGCTGGGCGAGCACGCGGGCGTGGACGCGGCGACGGTCGACGCAATGCTCGCGGACGCAGATCGCAATCGCGCGCGCGACCTGGCGGCGCGGGAAGCCCACGACACCCGTCGAGACGCTACGGTGCGCTTGCGGGAGCTCGAGTCGGATCTGGGCGTGCTCGCCGGCGCATTGGGGGCCGAGGACGAACGTGCGGTTTCTGGCGCGATGCAGGCGTATCGGCAGGCCATTGACGGCGGGACCCCTGCCGACATACGCAAGGCGGAGAAGACGCTGGACGCATGCGCGCGCGGGGCCTTCAGGAAACAGCGAGGAGCGAAGCGGTGAACACACTCGACGGCGTCACAAAGGTCCATCTCCTGGGAATCGGCGGCATCGGTGTCTCCGCGGTTGCCCGGCTGTTGCTCGAGCGTGGCTACAGTGTCACCGGCAGCGACGTGCGCGAGAGCCAGCTTACACAGATGATGCGCGAGCTGGGCGCGGACGTGACCATCGGTCATCATGAGCGCAACGTCGCTGGCGCGCAGCTCGTCATCGTGTCCGGCGCGATCCCCAAGGACAACATCGAGCTTGTGGCCGCGCGCGCCGCTGGGACCCCCGTGGCACACCGGGCCGACGTGCTCGGAGCGCTTCTCGACGGGCGTGACAGCGTCGGGGTGACCGGCACCCACGGGAAGGGCACCGTCTCGTCGATGATCACCTGGATTCTGGACGTGGCGGGACGCGAGCCTGGTTTTGTCATTGGCGGGCTGCTCAACAACTACGGCGTCAACGCCAAGGACGGGAAGGGGCCGCTCATCGCGGAGGTCGACGAGTCGGACGGGTCCAACCACCGGGTCCACCCGCAGCGCGTCGTCTGCAATTTCCTGGAGCTCGACCACCTCAATTACTACAGCGGAATCGACGACATCATCGGGTCCATGGCGACCTATGTGCGCAGCAACCCCAACCTGGAGCGCCTCTTCGTCAACGCAGACTGCGAGGGAAACCGCCGTCTGATGGATTTGGTGGATGTCGACACCGTCACCTACGGTCTGGACAGCGATGATGTGACGTACCGGGGCGAGCTGCTCGGGAAGGGGCAGATGCCGATTCCGTACCGAGTCTGAAAGGGCGACGAG
>CALBXO010000549.1 GCA_937890335.1 uncultured Pseudomonadota bacterium
GACGCGGGCGCCGACCCCTACGAGATGGGCAAGAACCTTACGGACCAATACCGGGCCTATTATTACTTCAACAACTTCAAGCGCGACCGTTTCGCCTGGGACCCGTTCTACACCCTCTACCGCTACTTCTACGGCACGTTCCTGCCCGCCAGTGACTACTACCAGAACTGGTACCTGGCTCCCGAGGGCGCGGACCCGCTGATGGACGAGTATTATTGGTGGATGGTCAACATGAACTTCAACCTCCTCGCGGAGGCCATGGCGACGCCACCCTACGGCACGTATTGCACGGGCAAGAACGGGCGCCTCATCAACCTCACGTCCGAGGTGAACACCCGCGACGACATCAGCGACTACTACCTCAACGTCTACTGCGACCAGGACCGTCCGTTCTACGAGGTCGAGCAGGGCGAGGGGCGGCGGCGCTTCAGCACCTACGACGTAGAGTCCGGCTACAATTTTGGGCAGCTGCCCCTGGAAGCCGGCCACTATTGGACGACGCTGGCGGCGCTGTGGGCCCTGGTGGACCCAGAGGCGTTCGTGCTCGGTACCGACGCGGACGTCGGCACGTTCAGCATCAGCTTCTACGACTTCTTCGACGACGAGATCCACGCGCTGACCAACGCCATCATCACGGACGACTACTCCGCGTACTCGCCCATAATGGAGGTGACGGACACCACGGGTGAGACGCGCAAGGGCACGATCCACCACGTCATCCCGCGCTCGGTCTTTGACCCGGAGCTCGGCGTCAGCTTCAACCCGGAGACGGGTGAGGATCTGGCCACGAGCCAAGGACCGCCGCGGGCCACGACCGCCATCTGCCAGCCGTGCACGACGAGCTCGGAGTGCAACGGGTACACCGGCGGCTTCTTTGGCGAGACGTTCTGCCAGCCCATTGACGAGACCGACAACCTCTACTGCGTGCAGGACTGCACCAACGACGCGGAGCTGTGCCCGGCGGGACAGGAGTGCAACGACGCGGGCAATTGTGTGCCGGGGGATGGCGGGGCCTGTGAGGACGATGTGCGGGACTGCGACGGTGGCAACCCCCACGGTGCCTGCCCCGACGGGCAGACCTGCGCCGAGGGAACGTGCGCCGACCTGTGGCCCACGGTGGAGACCGACGCGACCTTCAGCATCACCGAGGATCTCCTCTTCTACGGCATGCTCTACACGACCTTCAGCTACAGCACCCGCTACAACGACCAGATCAACGTGTTCAAGGTCGGCGGTGCCGAGGAGATTGTACCGGGTGAAGGATTTGAGATGATCACCTTCACCGACCCCATCTCCGGGGACAGCTACGGCGCCATCGCGGAGGCCTGCGGCGCGTCGCCGACGGGCGGCCCGGTGGGTCTGTGCGAGGCGTGCGACGACTTTGACGACTCGGCGAGCTGCGCCGGGTACACGGGCACACTCTCCGGTGCGTACTGCCAGCCCATCGGCGAGGACGACGAGCAGTGGCAGTGCCTGATCGACTGCACGGACACCGACGAATTCTGCCCGGACGGGACGGTGTGCAACGCGGACTTCAACTGCGTCCCAGACACGGACAACGGCGTGAGCTGTCTGGACCTTGTTGGCGCGTGTTCGTCCGAGAACACGCTGGGCTCCTGTCCCGCGGACTCCACCTGCGTGGACGGTGAGTGCGTAGGCGAGGCCAGCGCACAATGCCGTTACAACCTGGACCAGATGAACGGCGCAGGGCAGATGGTCATGAAGGGCCAGGAGCTGTCGGCGAGTTATGACGCCGCCATCGACGCGTATTGGTCCGACGACGGATCGGATGCGGAGCGCGAGCTGCAGGCGTTCCGCGAGTACAGCCGGGCGCGCTTTGAGCTCAACTCGCACGTGGAGAAGATCAACACCATTCGAGCCATCTTCGGCATCTTCGGGAAGGTGTATTGACCTCGATTGGTCCTTGGCAGCTTCGCGGTGAGCTGGGTCGCGGAGGCATGGGTGTCGTGCACGCCGCGGTGCATGCCCAGACGGGCGCCGCCGCCGCAGTGAAGAGCGTGCACAAACCCCGTGCCGTGTCGATGCACGCGATGCGGCGCGAGATCGAGACGCTTGCGGCGCTACGGCACCCCGGAGTCGTTCGAATTCTCGACCACGGGGTCACGCCCGACGGGCTCCCCTGGTACGCCATGGAGCAGCTGCACGGAGAGACCCTGCGCACGGCGAGATTGGGCCGTCGCCGGTCGCTGACGGCGTTGGCCCAGGTGTGTGAGACGCTCGCCTGGCTGCACGGCGAGGGCGTCGTGCACAGCGATCTGAAGCCCGACAACATCTTCCTGCGCAAGGACGGCACACCCGTGCTCGTGGACTTTGGGCTGCGCGGCGCGTACGAGGCCGGCCGCGAGGCCGTCAGCATGGGGGACAACCTGCTGGCTGGGACCGCGCAGTACACGGCGCCGGAGCAGATCCAGGGGTTGTTTGTAGACGCGCGGGCAGACCTCTACTCGCTGGGTTGCATCCTCTTTGAGCAATTGACGGGCCGCCCGCCGTTCCTCGGGAGCGTGTGGGAGCTCGTGGACGCCCAGGTGAACACGCCGGCGCCAGGTCCGCGGGAGATTGATCCCGATGTGCCGGCTGGACTCGACGCGTTGACCACGTCGCTGCTCAAGAAGGAGCCGCGGGAGCGGATCGGGCATGCCGGCGCGGTCGCCCGTGTGCTGCGGCGGTACGGGGCGCGCCCACCCGACCGTCCAGCGCCGCCACCGCGCCCGTACGTCTACCGCCCGTCACTGCACGGTCGCGAGGCCCAATGGGAGCCGATTGCGGCGCTTGTGGAGCGGGCGGAGACCCAGCGAAAAGGGGCTCTGGTCATCGTGCGGGGCGCGGCTGGGATGGGAAAGACGCGCCTGGTGAACGAGGCGGTGCGCCAGGGAAAGCTGCGGGGACTCTGGATCCTGGCGTCCTCGTGCACACCGGAGTCCACGGAGCCCCTGAGTGGGTTCAGGGGCGCGCTGCGTCAGTTGGGCGACATCTGCCGTGAAGGCGGGGAGAAGACCACGCAGTGGCTGCTCGGGCACCGGGGCCCTCTCCTGGCGCTGCACGAGCCGTCGCTCGCCGGCTTGCCCGGTCAGGCGCAGCAGCCCCAGCCCGAGGCGCTGCCTGAGGGGACGGCCCGCCTTCGTCGCTTCAGCTACGTGGCCGAGGCCTTGGAGCGGTTGACCGAGGAGTCCGGAGCCGTCCTGGCCATTGACGATCTGCAATGGGCGGACCCGGAGACTGTGGTGCTGCTGCATTTTCTGCGGCGCGCCGGGCTGTTTGAGCGACGACCGCTGGTCGTCATCGCCACGATTCGGTCCGATCAGGAGATGCCGAGCACCGTGCAGCGGCTCTGGGAGGACCCGGAGACGATGCAGATTGAGCTGGGGGGCCTGGCGCCGAGCCATGTGCGGGCGATGGTGGAGGACATGCTGGGTGTCACATCGGCGCCCGATGACGTCGTGCGGCACCTTGTGGCGCGGGCGGAGGGCAACCCGCTGTTCGTGACCGAGTTTGTTCGTAGCGTCGTCACGCAGAGCGCTGTGGAGCGCGATGACCAGGGACGCTGGGACGTGACCGAGTCCACGTCCATGCTCGCGCGGCGCCAGAGCGCTTCCTCGATCAACGACCTGGTGACCGCGCACATCGTGGCGCTGTCGCCGGCGGCGCGTGCGCTGGTGAGGCTCGCGGCCGTCGACGGCCGCGTGGACCTCCCGGTGCTGACGCACGCGCTTCCGCTGGTGCTTGGCGGCGACGGTGGCCGCGCTCCTGGAGTCCGGATTGAGGATGCGCTGCGGGAGCTTGTGCGCAGCGAGATTCTGGACCTCGCGCCCGCGGGCGAATACGTGTTTGCGCACCGACGGCTTCTGGCCACCGCGCGCGATGACATCGATGCGACGGAGGCGGTGCGGTTTCGGGAGGCGCTGGCCACGGGTCTGTTGGCCACGGAGTCCCCCGACGCGGCACGTCTGGCCGAGCACCTGGAGTGGTGCGGGCGGCTGGACGAGGCGCGCGACGCGCACCGCGAGGCCGCCGCTGCCGCGGTAGACACCTATTCGCCGCGACACGCGGAGACACACCTGCGCAAATACCTCGCGCTGTCTGACCCGGCCTCGGAAGCGGGGCTGATGGCGCGGCTGGATCTCGCGGTGAAGTGTCTGGCGCCGCTTGCCCGCCGCGCGGAGGCCATGGAGGAACTCGACGCCGTGCTGCGTGACGCGGAGGTGCTGGGGAAGCCGGCGCTGACGGCGCGCGTGCTGTGGCGACAGGCGGCCCTGCTGCGGCGCTCAGGCCGACCGGAAGAGGCCATGGGCGCGCTCGCCACTGCGCGCGGGCTGCTCGACCAGGAGGACGACGCAGAGGTCCGCGCCCATGTCTTCAACAGCCTTGCCATCGGGCACCGATTGGCGGGACACAACGAAGACTGCCGGCAGCTCCTGGTACAGGCGGTCAACATCTACCGTGTGCTCGGAGATGGGTACGGCGAGGGAATCGCGTTGGGCAACCTCGCGCTTTTGGACCTGGACGAGGGGCGGTTCATCGAGTCGCAGCGCCGCAACGAGCGGGCGGTGCTGGCGTTCCGCGCGGCGGGACGCCGGCTGTACGAGGGAATCGCCATTCACAACCTTGGCAGCATTGCGCAGGAGATTGGGGACGACGAGTCTGCGGCGGCGCTGTTTGGGCGCGCGCTGGACCTCCATGGGGAAACGGGCGACCGCAGGACCAAGGTTCTGACGCTGGTCCGCCTGTCGGCCACCGACATGCGGCGGGGCGCCGTTGGGAACTGTCGTCGCAACCTGGAGCGGGCTGGGGAGTTGCTGGACGCGCTCGACGACCCCCATGTGGCCGCGCTGGTTCATTTGCAGGGGGCGCGCATCGCGCGGTTGCTGGACGGAGATTGGGAGAACGCGGAGCGGCTCCTGGTGGCCGCGGAGGATGGCGCCGCGTCGGCGGGCGCACACGCGGCCCGCCTGCTCGTCGCGTGTGAGCGCGGCCACCTGGCGCTGGCGCAGGGCCACGACGGAGCGCTCCAATTGGACGCTGCGGAAGCGATCGGTGTGGGCTCGCAGCGCGCAGGCGAGGTCGTACGGCGGCTCGGTGAGCTGCGGGCGGCCGTGGCAGAGGGACCCGAGGGGTGCTACCGCGGCACGCACCTGCGCGTGCTGGGTCCCGCATTGCGCCGGCACCTCTCGTTGAGTGACCCCGGTTTTCCCCAGCGCGACAACTGACCAGCCCTCCGCGCTGTCCCAATCACCTCGGGAACTCTGGATCGCGTTTGGCGATGGCGAGCGCCAGTGGCGCCGGCAGTGAGGAAGGCGCGGATCCCCAGTAGAGGGGTGCGCCGGAACGCTGACAATCCACCGCGAGCAGCACCTCCTTCCACGCGTCCTTGTGGCGCGCGGCGACGCCGCCGTCGGTCATCTCGTGCAGTGTGTCGAGGATGGGCTCGTACGGTTCGCCGCGCGCGATGGCGATCAGACACATTTGCGACAGTACGTTGAACCGAAGGTTCCCCAACTCGTAGCGGAAGACCCACTCCCGAGCGGCCCCGACATCGTGTGCGGCGGCTTCCAGGTCGTGGTCCACCAGCCGCGCCATCTCCGCCCGGCAGAGCATCAGGAAACAGTATCCCCGGCGGGCGTCCATGCGCTCCGCCAGGGCGATACCCTCTTCTACGCGCTCGCGCGCACGGTCGATGAAACCCAGCTCCAGGTGCATGCGCGCGGACCCGGCGAGGCTGAGAGTCTGCTGGCGGCGGTTGCCGGCGCGCCCCGCCACCTCCGCGGCGCGGTCCACCGCCTGGAGGGCGCCGGGAAGGTCCTTCTCGTGCCAGTAGAGGACCGTGGAGAGATTGTGCAGCGCCAGGCCCATGCCCCGCAGGTCCCCGGCGCCCTCAAAGATGGCCAGGGCGCGCTCGTAGCGTCTGCGTCCCACGGCATAGCGGCCCGCGCTCACGTCGACCAGGCCGAGGTTGATCTGGGTGAAGCCCTCGCTCCACTCGTCGTCGCAGGCCGCGTGCATCTCCAGCGCCTCGACAAATGTGCGACGCGCCATCTCCAGGTCCGCCATGTCGTGGTAGACGTTCCCCAGCGTCTGCAATGCCCTGCCGCGCAGGAGGTCCGACCCCAGGCGGTCGCAAGCTTCCACGGCCGCCTTGCCATACGTAGCGGCCTCGTCGAGCTCGCCGACGATTCTGTGGATATGCGAGAGGCGTCGCAGCGCCTGCGTCTCGAGCTCGAGCGCACCAATCTCACCGGCTTCCATCAATGCGGCGTGGCACTGCACGCGCGCCTCGTCGAGCCGGCCATGTTGGATGTACACCAGGTGTCCCAATTGGAGGCGTACGTTCACCGACTGCTGCGTCGGCTCGTCTACGAGGTTGAGGTAGGCCAGCGAGAGGCGCTCCGCCTCCTCCGTCGCGAACCCGCGGAACGCGTGCTCCGTGGCGGCGTGGTACGCGTCCTTCGCGTGGTCCGGGTGGCCCGCACTCTCCCAGTGACGGGCGAGCGCGCCCAGGCGTGACGGGTCCAGCGAAGCGCGGCGCGCGGACATGGATTCGGCGGCCGCGCCGTGGCAGCGGCGCGTCTCGCCGTCCGACATGCGGGCCAGCGCGACATCCCGGAGGCGGTCGTGGGTGAAGCGCAGGTAGCCCGGCTCCGGCTCGTGAAGGATCTGCCGCGCCACCAGGTCGGCCACGGCGTCGTAGAAGTCGAATGGCAACACGCTCGCGACGTCCTGCACGAGCTGCACCTCGGCGATGCGACCGACGACCGCCATGGCTTCCAGGACGCGCACGGAGTTGGCGCCGAGACTGTGAAGACGGTCCTCGACGAGATCGCCGAGCGAGCCGGGCAGCTCCACCGAGTCGCCCCCAGCCCACGGGCCGTGGGCGCTGACGCGCCACGCGCCGCGCGGATCCCGGGACAGCAGATCGCGGCCAATCGCAGCGAGGAGGTACTCGGCGATGAAGAATGGGTTCCCCTCCGAGATCTCGGTGAGGTAGTCGACCAGCTTGTCCGGCGGGCTGGCCAGCGCGAGCATGCCCGCGACCATCTGGGCCACGCCGTCCCTGTCGAGGTTGCCGAGGGTGAGTTTGCGGACCGACGGCGCGCCGAGAAGCTGTTGGAATTCATCGCTGACGAGGTCGGAGCGATAGGTCCCCAACACCATCATCTCAGAGGTCGCCAATTGCCCGCTGCGCGCCCAATCGAGCAGGGCCGCCAAGGTCAGCTCGTCCAGGTGATGGAGGTCGTCCAGCAGGAGGAGGAGCGGGCAATCACCGGCCCACCGCCGCAGTACGGACCAGAGCACCTCGATCACGTTCTGGCGCCCGGTGGCCAGCGGGCGATTGGTCTGGGGCCCGTCGTCATTGGGTACCGCGCCGAGCACTCGTCCCACGGACGGATCGTAGGCGGCCAGTATCTCTGCCCCGAGCAGCAGTTGGTGTGTCGCCAGCGGACCCCGCTCCAGGCAATGGTCTGCGATGGCCCGCAGGCAGGGCGCGAGGGGGTGCAGGGCGGGTCCATACGGTACGCATTCGCCGGTGACCACGCGGAAGCCAGCCAGCTTGGCGTCGCGGACCATCTCCATGGCCAGGCGCGTCTTCCCGACGCCTGAGGTGCCGCCGATGAACTGCATCCACCCCCTTCCGTCCCTGGCCTCTCGCAGGCGCTTGTGCACGCTGCGCACCTGGAGGTCCCGGCCCGCGAGAACCGGGCGGTACAGGAACGTGCGGGCCGGCGGGCAGGGCTCCGGCATCGGATCCGAGGCGCCGAGCTCGACGAGCGCACGGGCGACGTCCGTGGCGTGGCCAAACCGTTCCTCCGGGCGTTTGGCCAGAAGCCGCTCAATCAGGGCGTCCAGCGCTCGGGGTACCCCGTCCCTCGCGTCAGAGGCGCGGGGCGGGGCGGCCTCCAGATGCTTGGTCATGATGTCGGTGGACCGCCCTTCAAACGGCGGGGCGCCCGTGATGAGCTCGTAGAAGATGCAGCCCAGGGCGTAGAGGTCCGCGCGCGCGTCCACGAACTCGCCGCGGATCTGTTCCGGCGCCACGTAGAAGACGGTTCCAGCCAGGAGAGTGTCGGTGGCCTGTACGGCCTCTCGCGCCAGATCCGAGCGGCTTGAGAAGCGCGACATCAACCCAAAATCCACCAGCACCGGCATGCCATCGGCCCGCACAATGATGTTCTCGGGCTTCAGGTCCCTGTGCACGATGCCCATGCCGTGGACAAACTCCAGCCCCTCGCACAGGCGCCGCACGACGGTGAGAATGGGCCGCAGGTCGGGGGTCACTTCGCCGCGAACGCGCGCAAGAAAGGGCTCGATGTAGACCTCGGCGGACGTGGCCGCCGGGAGGTTGCCCGTGTGCAGTTGTTGTGTGGCGATTTGGGCATCGGAAGCCGGCACTGACGAGGTTTGACCGCCGCGCTGCAGGCCGGTCCACGCGAAGAGGCTTGGGCCTTCCAGGTACTCCATTGCGTACCAGGGCAGGCCGTCGTGCACGGCGTGATCCAGGACGCGGACGATGCCGGGGTGCGAGACCGACGCGAGCGCGTGAATCTCACGGCGAATCCCGGAGATGCTCATCTGTTTGGGAGCGCGCACGGTCTTGAGCGCGGCGCGCGCGCCGCTGTGCGCGTGCGTGGCGTCGTAGACCACACCCATGCCGCCACGGCCGAGCACGGGGCCGATCAACCAATTGCCGATGCGCTCCACGGTCGATTTCACGCCCGGATTCTATCGCGGGTGCGCGGGCTTGTCCCGCCCGATCTGACGGGAGTGCCCGCTGAGCTACTGGCGCTCCGGGTCCTCGCCCTGGACGACGAGGTACCGCGCGCCCGCCTGGACCACAAAGGTCTGCTCGGTCAGCGCAGCGTCGGGCCACCGCACGGTGACTTCGGCTTTGCAGGCGTCTGCGAGCCCAAAATGAAGGGTCAGGTCTCGCTGCGCTCCAAAGTGTCCGTGCCCACCGTCCACGTCCTGCATCTGCACGATGGTCGCCTCGCCCTTGGCGGTCACCGTGGCCCGCGCGCCGACGGCGGAGCGGTTGGTCCCGTCACCGCCGACAAGCGTGAGTTGAACCCACTGGCTGTCCTGACCAAAGGTGTTCTCAAAGAAGCGCACCTGCGTCGTCTCGTAGCAGGGGGTCGGGTCCGGCTCCTGGCCGGCCGCGCAGCGGGAACGGGAGTGTCCGAGGATGACGTCGAGGTCTCCGTCGCGGTCAAAGTCCGCGATGGCCATGCCGTGGCTGCGGTTGTTCTCGATGCCCGACTCGATGGCGATCTCCGAGAAGGACAGAGGTGCGTCCTGGCGGTAGAACAGGCCCCGGGCGCCCGGGTAGTCGGTGGAGCCGATGTACACGTCCTGCCACCCGTCGTTGTCAAAGTCGAACACGCCCCCGGTGATGTCGCCGTCGTTCCAGGCCACGAGCTGTCGGTCGCGGGTCAGCCCGGTGGTCTCGTTTCCGGGACGCTCCAACACAATGTCGTCGCTGCCGGTGTTGATCACGAGCTCCGACGGGTCGGAGGAGCCGCCCACGTCAAAGTGGACGATCTCCGTCGTGAGCAGATCAATCCAGCCATCGTTGTTGATGTCGGCACAGATGGTCGCGCCGCTGTTTCCGCCCAGCCGGAACGGCTCGCGGTCGGATTGATGGCGCCAGCGAAACACGTCGTTCTCCGTGGTGCAGCGGATGAGCCTTGGCTCGGGTACGCCGTCACAGTCGGGTGCGTCGCGGTGCAGTTTGCAATAGCAGCGCGCGGACTCGTTGTCGGTCCAGTCGTTGCGACCGTCCCACGCGTAGCCGCTCGACACGGAGATGTTCTCGAACGTCACCTCGTCGCCGGCGCGCACGCCTCGGAACAGGTGGTTGGGGGAGCGCCCATAGGAGGACGCGAGCAGCTCAGGCGTGCCGTCGTTGTTGAGGTCGCACGCCGCGCCCGACCAGGCGACAGTGTGGGCTCGCCCGTTGTTGAGAGCGTCGAGAGTCCAGTCCTCGCTGGCGACCCCAGCTTCGTCC
>CALBXO010000550.1 GCA_937890335.1 uncultured Pseudomonadota bacterium
GGCGGCGGCGGAGGCGGCGCCACGGCCGACAAGCGCGGAGGGGGCGGACCGGGCGGTGAGGTGTTCGCGGGGGCTGTGGAGGGGGCTGCGGGGCAGACCGTGGAGACGGGGTGCTGCGGCAGCTGCGGCGGCGCAGGTGGCGCAGGTGGCGCGGGCTTTGGGCCGGGTGCGGGCGCCGGCGGTGAGGGCGGCGCCCCGGGGCGCGGCGAGAACGATCGCCCCTGCCTGCAGGACGGTCGCCCGGGGGGCCGCGGCGACAATGGCGGACAGGGAGGCTACGACGCGCCAGGCGCGAATACGGACACGAGCACTGACGCGACCGTCTTGCGTGGCTCGGGCGGAGGCGGCGGCGCCGGTGGCGGCGGCAGCCAGGCGCAGTCCTGGTCCGGATGCGAGTGCTCCGGAGTCCAGGGTTCCGGCGGCGGCGGCGGCGGCGGCGGCGGGGCTGGTCATCCGGGTGGTGGTGCCGTGGAGCTGACCGCGGAACGGGCGATCACCGTCCGTGGGCGCGTGGATGTGCGGGGAGGCAAGGATCTGGCCGGTCGCGGCGCCCGGGGCGAGGACGGCCCAATCGGTGGATGCGGCGGCGTGGACGGTGGCGATGGGGGGCGCGGTGGCTCGGGGCAGGAGGACGGCAACGGTCGCGGGCGCCTCGGCGGCTCCCTGTCCATTGTGTGCGGCGTCGAGGGAGACGTGCGGGGCCCGGGCGGTGCAGGGGGTGACGGCGGCGGCGGCGGCGGCGGCGGCATCTTGCTCGTCGCGCCCACCATTCTCCTTGAGGGAGAGCTCGACGCCAGACCGGGCGATGGGCCCGAGGACATCGGGGGGCCCGGAGGCACCGTGAAGGCGTTTCACTGTGGCGCTCCCCTGCCCGCCGAGAAACTGCGGGCCGGGCGGCTCTTCGAGACCTGCGTCGAGTAGCACGAGGACGGCGCGCTCGGCTTCAGGGTCGCGCTGTCGCGCGCTCGCAGGATCGGGCGGCGCGTCAGTGGAGCGTGTCTACGCGGACCACCACCGCGGTGATGTTGTCCCGGCTCCCGGCGTCATACGCGCGGCTGACCAGACTCGCGGCGGCCTGCTCCGGCGTCTCGTGCGCCAACGTCGCGGCGATCTGAAGCTCGCTGAAGCCGTCGAGCAGGCCGTCGGAACACAGCAGCCATGTGTCGCCTGGCTGCACGTCACACGTGGTCACGTCGGGGACGCCGTGGAGGCCGTCCGGCCACTCGCCCTGGTCAAATCCCAGCGCGCGCGTGAGCATGCTGCCGTACGGGGACAGGTGGCGCGGGGGGAGGTTGGGCGTGCCCTCGCGGACGAGCCGTTCGTGCACGTTGTGGTCCTCGGTGAGGAGGTCGAGCCGGTTGTCGCGCAGCCGGTACACCCGGCTGTCTCCCACATGACCGATGACCGCGCGACCGCGCGGGTCCAGCACGACCATCGCCAAAGTGGAACCCATCTGGGCCACGGCGCCCTGCCTGGCCGACACCACCTTGCGGTGCGCCACGCGAACAGCCGCCCGGACCATGTTCTCGGACAGGGTCATGTCGTGGTCGATTGGCCACGGCCACGTGATCTGCTCGCCGCTGTGGTGGCTGCGGAAGAACCACTCGACGGTATCGACCACCAACCGGCTCGCCACGTCCCCACCCGCATGCCCGCCCATCCCGTCAGCGACGGCAAACAGGCGCATGGCGGGGCTGATTAGATGACTGTCTTCGTTGCGGGCGCGCCGCCCCTGGTGTGTGCAGGCTGTGCTGATGATTTCCAATTTGCCTTCCCGTGTCGTGGATCGTGTGCGGTCCCAAAGAACTGCCTTTCGCTAAGGCGAGGAACGTGCCAGAACTCGATCCCGTGGGCGTCGACGCCAGGTGGGGGGTCGGCCCCCCGGATCGTCGCCTGCGGCGCCCCTACCCGGTGAGGACACCCCCCATGGTCAAACCCTTTGTGCTGCACGGCTCGCGCGTTTTGCTGGAGACACCGATCTTTACGCTGCGTGAGGACATCGCCGAGCACCCGGTGACGGGTCACACCGCGCCGTACTTCGTGCTGGAGAACCCGGATTGGGTGAACGTGGTGGCCCTGACCGACGAGGGCGAGATGATCCTCGTGGAGCAGTGGCGGCACGGCGTCCGGCGGGTGGAGTTGGAGATTCCGGCGGGTCTTGTGGACCCTGGTGAGGGGCCGCTCGACGCCGCTGCCCGCGAGCTTCGCGAGGAGACCGGCTACGTGGCCGAACACCTGAGCGTCCTCGGCTCGGTGAACCCCAACGCCGCCTACCAGCAGAACACCTGCACCACTGTGCTCGCCACAGGGTGTCGGCGGACGGCTGAGCAGGAGTTTGACGACGGTGAGGACCTCGAGGTGGTCGTCCTTGCGCAGTCCGAGGTGCTGGCGCGGGTCTCCGGCGGCGAGATCCGCAACGCCCTCTCGGCGCTCGGCATCCTGCTTTGGGTTCAGAACGGCGGCCGGTGATTGCCCTCTGGGGCGTGCCAGCGCAATACTCGCGCCCATGGAACCAGCCCCGCAGCCGCCGACCTCGGTATTTCTTGTGCCCGGATTCTTCGGGTTTGCCGCCATCGGTGACATGCGGTACTTCGCGCACGTCCGCCCAGCCCTTGAGACTCTGTTGTCTGAGCGCGGTGTGGATGTCGTGGTCCACGAAGTCGCTACGCGCCCCACCGCGAGCCTGCGGCACCGGGTGGGCCTGCTCGCGCAGGAGATCGCGACGCGGGCGGCCAACCGCCGGGTGTGGGTCGTGGGCCACTCCGCGGGCGGAATCGACGGGCGTCTCCTGGCCGGCGCAGGGCTGAACCTCGGACCGGTCCAGCCGGTGCTGGAGGCCGCGCAGGCACAGCTGGACGCCGTCGTGACTCTGGCGGCGCCGCATTATGGGACGCCGCTGGCCAGCTCATTTGTCGGCGTGTCCGGGCAGCGGGCGCTGGGGGTGCTGTCCGCCTGCGCGGTCGCCGTCTTGCGGCGAGGACGCTTGCCGCTCAAGGCGTCTGTGGAGGTGCTGCGGCTGCTGCGGGGCCTGGACATGGGCAAGGCGCTGGACGGCGCGCTCCTGGATCAGGTCCTGGAGGATGTGTTGCGGGATCTTCCGGAGGCCCGTCGCGACGAGATCGCGCGGTTCCTGCACGACGTGGGGCAGAGCCAGGGCCTGCTGCCGCAGCTGATGCCGGAGTCCATGGATCTACTCAGCATGAGCGTGCAGACCCGGCCCGACGTCCGGGCCGCGAGCGTCCTTGTGCAGGCCAACGCGCCGCGTCTGGGCACCGTCCTCGACCTGGGCTTCGACACCGCTGGGCAGGCGATGCACGCCATCTTCACCTGGCTGTATCGGCACACCGCGGCCACGCAGTCTGGCAGCCCGGAGCTGCCGACCGTGGAGGGGCTCGGGCTGGACCTGGTGCAGCCGACCGACAACGACGGCATCGTGCCCACCGCCTCCCAGGTCTGGGGCGATGTGCTGCATCTGGCCCACGGGGACCACCTGGATGTGCTCGGCCACTTTGCTGGGCCGGGCCTGAAACAATACGACTGGATGCCGTCTGGCAGCGGCTACGACGAGGCGCAGTTTCAGCTCCTCTGGACCGACGTGGCCGACTTCCTGGTCGGTGCGCACCACTGACCGGGCTGAACGCGTGAGTTGATCGGCCCTCGACGGTGAAATTGCCCGATTCCAGCGTTGGCCGAGCTTGACGGGGTGAGGCCCCGTCGGCGCTCGACCGCAACTCCGCTTCGCTCCGTCTCCGCTGCGCTCCGCTTGGTCTCGAACAATTTGCCTCGCCGATCATCCGGCCAACTCAAGCCTTCAACCCGGTGAGAGGGTGTTTGCAAATTCGGACCGAGCCTGGCCAAGCATCGTCGTCGTAGGTGTTCCTGGCGCAAGGAAGCATGTCCTCGACATGCGCCCGCGAGACAGGGGCGCCCACGACGACGAGGCGCAGGCGAGGCGACGGGAGAATTTGTAAACACCCTCTGAG
>CALBXO010000551.1 GCA_937890335.1 uncultured Pseudomonadota bacterium
TGATCTGGGCCGTGATCCGGCCGCCAGGGCAGGCGTCAATGGCGAAGAAGTCCGGGTCCGCCGGCTCGATGTTGAGGTCCGAGAAGACGACACCAATCTCAGCCAGATCCGGGTCCACCCGTGTGGCGGTCTCCTCGGTGTCGTTGTTCTCCAGCAAGTCCGGCTCGGCGGGGCATCGCACCGCAAAGTTGAGCGCGTAGCCCCGGTAGACGCCCTCGGGGCCGGCGGCGCGCACCTGCGCATGATAGATTCGTGTTTCCCCCTGGTTCTCCGCCTCCGCGGTGAGATTGCCGCCACCCACGGCATCGAAACCCTGGAACAGCCCCAAGTTGAACGACACGGTATTGGGCTGCTCGTCCGGCGTGATCGTCGCGCTCAGAATACCGCCCGCACACACCTCAATCCCGAACCAATCCGGATCACCGTCTACGATGACCAAATCGTCCACGTCGCCCACGCCGACCTCAGTTGCCTCTTCCTGGCCGTCGTTCTCCTCAAACCGGTCGTCGCGTTCATCCGGACACCGCAGCCTGAGTGCCAGGTCATAGGAAATGGTCCGACCCGTGAAGCCGGCGCCCACCGCCTCCACCACCAGCAGCCGTGGTTCTCCGTCGGGGACGTTGTACACCTGCGGCGACGCTCCCTCCTGGACCAGAGTCGGCGGCGGGCCAGCCTGGTACACGCGAAGGGTGACCTGACCCAGGCCTGGATCGTGGGCGACGTCGACGTCGAGTCGCCCGCCTCCGCAGGCAGAGATCAGGAAGTTGTCGCGGTGTTTGCCCGCGGCGAGCTCCGGGTTGATCAAAGTCAGGGGAATGGACTGGGCGAACGCCGCGGGCCCGAGGCCAAGGGCGACCGCCTCCTGCGGCGTGTCGTTACCACCTTCAGGGCCAGGCCCAACCACGTCGAAGACGTCATCTTCCTCAGGGCAAGCGACGAGGAAACGCAGGCGGTAGGGCACTACAGCGTTACCGTCGTCCAACCGGGTCACGCGCAAGAAATAGTCTCCCGGCGGACGGTGGCCCACGATGAAGCCGATCGCGTTGTCGCCGTTGTCACCGGCGTCGGTGGCGAGCACTGTGGTACCGTCGGGCGCGATGAGCTCGAGCCTCAGGTCCACGTCCTCCGGCGCGTAGTCCATGAACGCCGAGATCACGCCCCGCGTGCAGACCCCCAAACGAAACACGTCGACATCGCCCGGCGCGAGCAACAGTCCGTTCGGCTCTGGCTCGACGAATGAGCCGCCCCGCGGGGGATCCGCCACGATGACCGTGGCGTTTGCCGTGGTGTCGTTGTCCTCGTAGAGGTCGTTGCCGTCGGGGCAAACCAGGCGGACCGTCAGGTTGTAGGCCAGCTCCTCGCCGGCAAACCCCTGGCTGAACGCTTCGATCACATACCGGCCGTCCCCCGCGCTCGGCAAGGTGTACACGAGCTCGGCTTGTCCCGGCGCGACCGTGCGCCCTGTGGAGACCTCCACATGCGTGGTGGGGTCATCCTCGCGGTAGAGGCGCAGATCCACCACGTCCTCAGCTCCGGTCGTGGACGTCACGGTGATTCGACCCGCTGCGCAGGTGTCAAAGTAGAGGTTGTCCCTCCGCGGGTCCGTATCAAACAGCTCCGGCAGCAGCTTGAGCGGCGCCGAAACGGTGAACGCCTCCGGCCCGCGGGCCAGGGGAGCCGCCTCGGCGGGGAGGTTGTTGCGCCCGCCAAAACCGCGTCCCAATGTATCGAAAACGTCGTCCTCGCCAGGGCAGTTGGACTGGATCAGCAGCTGGTAGGGGAGAGGGACCATGCCGTCGTCCGTGCGCCTGACCACCACGAAATAGGTCGCGTCAGCGTCCCGGTCGATGATGTAGTTGATCTCGTCAAATCCCGTGCTTCGGGTGCCGGTGGCCAGGACCGTCTGCCCGTCGCTGTCGCGCAGCTCGAGTACGAAGGTCGCCTCGGCTTCTGGATCAAAGGTCACGTACGCGCCGATGGTCCCCCGTCCGCAACCCCGCAGGCGGTAGAAGTCCACGTCGCCCTCAGCCAGCCGGGCCACCGGGCGCTCAACCCGTCCGCCGTTGATGATGCCAGTGTCGTTGGCCGTGGGCGCGGTGTCGTTGTCCTCGTAGATGTCGTTGTCCCCGGGGCAGACCATGGCCAGGTTCAACGAGTAGTTCATGGTCTGTCCGACAATCGGGTCGCCAATCGCCTCGATCACCAGGCTCTGCCCCTGCCGCTCGAACGGGATGGTGTACGCGAGCCGTTGCTCGCCCTCGCTGGAGTGAATGCCTTCGTCCAATGTCTCGATGACGCCGTCGATGCTGCTGTGAAGTCTCAGCGAGAGTTCCCCCTCCCGGTTGCTGTATGTCGCAGTGGCCACCAGCCGGCCTCCGCCACACGCCACAAAACGAAGGTTGTCGCGGTGCTTGTTGGGAATCTCCTCCGGGTTGATGAAGACCAGCGGCAGCGTCAGGTTGAACGGCGCGGGCCCGCGACGAAGGGAGGACGCGTCTTCAGGACGATCGTTGCCGCCGTCCTCGCCCCCGCCGAGAAAGTCGAAGACGTCGTCCACATCCGGGCAGGCAAGGAACACATCCAGGTCGTAGGGGACCGGCCCCACCCCCTGGTCTGTGCGCCGGACAACCACCGTGAGAGCGCGGCGCTCCATCCCCGTGTAGAGGTAGTCGGCGCTGGCCAATGTCGCATCGCCGGCGCCCGACGCGACCACGTTGTCGCCATCCCGAATCTCGATCGCGACCACACCGGGCACCGCGTCGTAGCTGGCGCGGGCCAGAATCACGCCGCCGGCACAGACCTGCACCTGGAACGTGTCCACATCGCCAGCCGCGAGAATGAGGCCGCCGACGTTGACGTCCTCCTGACGCCCCGGCGGGTCCACGTTGATGCGCACGGCGTCGGCGGGGTCGTCATTGGGCTCGAGCAGGTCGTTGTCGCCAGGGCATTCCAGCGTGATGGAGACCGTATACGGGAGCCGGTCACGCTGGACCACCGACCGGACTTCAACGGCAAAGGCCTGGCCCGAGATCCGGTGCGGGACCAGGTAGCTGACCTGTTGAACGCCCTCGCTCTCGGCGCGTCCGGACTTCAGCTCCGTGGACCCACCCTCGCCGTCCAGGGCGTGCACCGCCACCTCGATCTCGCCGGCGACGGGCTCGTACATGGCGCGAACGGTCAGGCGGCCACCGCCACAGACCGCAATCTTGTAGTTGTCGCGGTCCCTGTTGGGCGTCTGCTCCGGATTGAGCAACACCGCCTGCAGCGTGGACGCAAACGCCTCCGGGCCCCGCTCCAGCGGGCTCGCAGTCGCTGGAGTCTGGTTGTTCCCGTCCTCCCCGGTGCCAATCAGATCAAAGAAGTCATCGCCGTTCTGGGGACAGGCGAGCCCCACGGCGAACTCGTACGCCGTGTTCGGGGTGTCGGCCAGGATCACCAGAAAGAGAGTCCGCTCCGGGTTCAGGCCGCCGTAGTAACGGATGAACTGGAGCCCCTCACCGTCGTCAGCGCTGGTCCGGAGCACCGTGGTTCCATCGCTGTCCCTCAGCTCCGCGCGGGCGCCGTCCCCCGCCAGTACCACCTCGACCGCTCCATCCCGACACAGCGTAAACCGGAAGAAGTCCGGGTCATTGGGACCGACCTCGCCGCTGCGGGGGTCGAGTTCGCCGGTCATCCCGTTGGTGGGCAGCTCCGTCGCGTCGTCCGGCGTGTTGCCGGGGTCGTCATCGCAGACAGGCAGGTCGCGGCAGTCAGAGTCAATGCAGTCCACGGCGCCATCGCCATCGTTGTCCAGGAGGTCGTCGCAGATCTCCATCGCTGCCGGGCACGCTGGATCTCCGGCGCAATCGACGTCTTCGCAGTCGGCGTCACCGTCACCGTCATTGTCGACACCGTCATCGCAGATCTCACGGCAGGCCGGGTCGCCCTCGCAATCGTCGTCGGCACAGTCCACGTCCCCATCGACGTCGTTGTCGACACCGTCGGAGCAGTCCTCGACACAGACCGGGTCACCCGCGCAGTCTGCGTCCGCGCAATCGACGTCCCCATCTCCGTCGTTGTCGACGCTGTCGTCACACACCTCCCGGTCGACATCGTCGCACGCCGGATCGCCAATGCAGTCGCTGTCCTCGCAATCTACATCGCCGTCGCCATCGTTGTCGGCGCCGTCGTCACACTGCTCCAGACACCCAGGCTCGCCATCGCAGTCTGAGTCGTCGCAGTCCACCGCGCCGTCGCCGTCGTTGTCGACACCATCCGCGCAGTCTTCGCCGCACGCCGGATCACCAAAGCAGTCCGCGTCAGCGCAATCGACGTCACCATCTACGTCGTTGTCCTCGCCGTCGTCGCAGACCTCCACACAAAACGAGTGGCCGGCACAATCCGCGTCCGCGCAGTCGACATCGCCGTTGCGGTTGTTGTCCACGCCGTCGTCGCAGATCTCAGTCTGGCAGAATCGATCGGCGAAGCAGTCCGGGTCGTCGCAGTCGATGAGGCCATCGTCGTCATTGTCCTCCCGGTCATCGCACGCCGACTCGACTCCGGCTGCGGCGCGGGGCAGGCAGTGAGCGCACAAGCGCTCCACGCAATGATCACAAAGAGTGCAAACCTCGAGCTCAGCTGACTGGCCATCCATCTCCCCCGGGTGCAGTTGGCGTCGTGCCAGGCAACGGTACGATACAGCGTGGGGAATTGGATCAAGTCCGCACCCGATCTTTTTCTTTTTCTTGGCCGTCGGGGTCGGCGCCAGCGACCCTGGGTCATTTACAGCTCATCTCACCGTCCGCGCAGTTGACGCAAAAGCTGTCAAAACCAAGCGGCGTCCAGCCCGAACGCTTGCCCTTGGACAGGAAGTTATAGCTCGTGTAACGGCACGCTTCGTCGGCGTTGCTGTCCGCGAAGAGGATGGTCGCCGTGAGCTTGCGGTAGGGCTCTCGGGTCACAGCAAAGCGGCCCTCGGTCCACTCAGTGCTCGTGATGGACACACGGAGAATGTCGTCCGGACCCGACGCCAGGTCGGTCTTGAGCAACGCGGCACGAATCTCCTTCTCAATCTGCGCCCTGCCCTTGCCGGTCCACGCGTCCGGCGGCATCGACACGGACGCCGGGTCCTCGCCCGGGGCGCGTGTCAATGTGATGGTTCCCCGTGCGACGGGCTCCGCGGTGTAGTACGCACCGAGCTGGCCGTACACCTGGATCTCGATCTTGTGGGTGCCGGGCGCCAAGGAGCGCACGAACTTCGCCCAGCCCTTTGGGTAGTCGCCCTCGGCCTGGCATCCCACCGGGTTGAGGTTGAGGCGAAAAGTGGTCCAGACCGCGGCCGCCTCGATGTCGAGCAGCCCCGTGGACACGAAGGTCTGACTGCCGTTGACCTTGGCGCGCACCTCAAACATCCCAAGGCTCGTGATCTGACCACTGTCCTGGGTCGGCAGGTGCAGCGCAGACTCGCGCAGCGGACGCTCCAGGTACACCCGGCCACACAGGCTGTCGGACGCCGCGAACGCGTCCGCGAAGGCGGAGGCGTTCTCCGTGCGGAACGGGATCTCAGACCCCGAGAAGACAATGCCCCCCGCGTGCGCCCTGTGCACGCGGGACGTAATCCCCTGACTCTGGGCCGCGGTGACGCTGCCCACAGTGGAAGTAACGGCGAAGAGAACAAGAGCGACGACGAGTCTGTTGCACATGGGAGACCTCCTCCAAGGGGCCCGGTGGGGGCCGTTTTGGGGAGTTCACGGGCGCTGCGACCCGGTGTTGCAGAAAAAAACGTCGCGGGCGCATATTGACCCTATGTGGAAGGAACAAATCGCGCTTGTGGCGCTCACGGTTACGGCGATTCCCATCGCGCTCATCGGGATGGCGGGCGCAGCTTCACAACTCCCACCCGAGTTCGCGGACGCCCAAGCGGTCTTTGGGCCGTCGCTGACAAGTTTCAGCTGGATCCTGGCTGGTATCACAGGGCTGCTGTGCGTCATCGCCATCGTATCGCAGGCGAAGATCACCAACACGATCCTGGACAAGCGCAACGCCCATGGGGACGAGAAGAAGGAGAAGGCGGCGAAGGTGGGGGCGTTCTTGATTGCCGCATCCGTCACCCAGGTTACGCCGCTGCTGGCGGTGTCACTCTACCTGCTCGGAGCCGGCCTCGCGCCCGTCGCCACCGGCGTCGTCGCCAGCTCGCTGGCCGTCTGCGTCCTCGGCGCGCGGATGTAGCTCAATCCCAGCCCCGCGCCCGGCGACACCCACGGCCCGAACCCGCGCAGCTCGCGCCGCTGGCCATCGCCCCGTTCACCAGGCATTGCAGACCGCCTCATCCCTCTCAGACACTGCGTCGATCGTGAGTTCGATGGGCTCCGCGAGCTCGTTCAACCTGTTCCCGAGGACGCCACGCCACGCGGGCTCTCCCTCACAGCTGCGCGACCCGTCCACGTCGACAAAGATCTCGACGTCGTAGCTGACATAGGCCGGGTTGAAGAAATCACGCAGCGCGTAGGTCACGCGATCACCCTCGATGAACAGGCTGGTATTCAGCGCGAGCACGTCGTCCACGGTGTCTCGGACGCGCAGGAAGAGGGCCAGACCGTCCCACTCCGCCAGACCCTCCACATGGAGGACGGCGTCGCGTCGAAACGACCCCGGCTGCGAAGGGTCGCACGCCTCGCCTTCCTCCGGCATCTCCCAACTCTGCACCGTGTAGGCGTAACGGTCTGGACACCCCGCGGCTGCGGAGAAGACGGTCCCATTGCAACTGCATGCCGCCTGCGGCGGCGCTGCAGAGCAGGGGTTTTCAGCCTGGCAATGCCAGACCGTGTCGCAACCTGGAGGACCCAAGCACCACCAGCCATCCGGACAGTCACGGTTGGACTCACAGCCGCGTCCGCCGACCGCATCCGCCGCGCCTACGTCGTCCGACGCCGTCCCCGACGCGTAGCGCGAATCGTCGCAACCGGCCAGGAACACCAGGGCAGGCAGGAGGCTAACAAGACAAGTGCGCATGGCTGGACGTTACCGACACAAGACGAGCAACCCAAGTCCGCCGCTCGCGCGCGTGAAGTCTCCAACCGAGCCACACTGTCCCGTCACGCGCGGGTCGGCCGCCACAACAATGCCGGCGCCGTCAGTGCCGCCAGCGCCACCAACATCCCGCCAAGACCGACCGCGCCTCCGACCGCACACCCCATCGACGCCGTGGTGGCCGCCAGAATTCCGCCAGACAACAACATGCGACGACGCCGTTCGCTCGGCGACCGCAGGACACCCCAAACCAGAAATCCACCAGCGAGTCCGCCGCCCACGATGCACGCGGTCACGCACGCTGCGCTGTCCTGCCCGGCGCAGCACGCGTCCACTCGCTCCACCAGCAGAGCGGCAGCACCCACCAGGCCCCCGGCGAGAACCCCCGGAACCACGCCACGGTCCCACCCCTGCCCGCGGTGCACTGCCAGGATCGCCACCACGCAGACACCCGCTCCAAGGCTCAGCGTCAACGCAACCGGAGCGCCGAGTGCGAGCGCGAGCGCCGTTACGCACAACGCCAGCAGCGCCGGGCCGGCGGTCCGCCGCCACCGTCCCGTCTCGTAACGGGCCCGCGCCAACGCACGAAGTTGATCGTCACTGTGCGCCATATCGCCCCCAGAAAGCCCCGCGCAGCCTGGCAAACGCCCGCTGCACACGTTTGCGCGCCGTGGCGCCGCTCACCTGTATGGCGCGCCCCTCCAAACGAGCACGGATGGTCTCCACATCCGCCGGGCGCAGCGTGTCCAGCGCCGCCCGCGCCGCATCCAACATCTCCGACTCCATGGCCTGGGCCTCGGGGCCGGGAAGCGTCGACACGGAATCGAGAACCTCGCCCCGCTCCTCGCGCCTGCGCGCGCGGCGTTTCAGCTCCGTCCGGCACTGCCAGGCGGCGATCGACACAGCCCATGCGGCCGCATCGCCCCGGTCGGGATCAAAATCGGCGGCCTGTTCAAAGACGCGTAGCAGGACCTCCTGCGCGACATCCTCCGCCTCCGACGCGCCGTCCAACGCGCGCATCGTAAACCGCCGCACCAGCGGCCACAGCAGCGCGTACACGGGGTCGAACGCATCGCGCTCGCCGTCGGCGAGGCGTCGCATGGCCTGGTGCAAAGTGTCGCGCTGGGCGGGAGTCATGAAACCTCAACGAACGGGAGCCCTCGGTACATCCAAGGCGGTGACAGCGTACGCCGAGCGCGCTGGGCATGGCGCCCGCCGGGGGCCGAGCGCGCTGGGCACGGCCCCCGCCGGGCCTCAGCAGAACGGGCAGCAGTCGAGGAATCCGGCCGCCTGCGCGCCCTTCACACCCGCCCACGCAAACGCGGGGGTCAGCACCACACCAGCACCGATCATCCAGGGAAGATACTTCTTGAACACGGGTCACCTCCAGGTTGGTTGGCCGCGGCTTGCGACCACACTGGAGGGACTAGGCGGCAGGCGCGCAAGCGTGACCGAAATTCTGCGGCGAAACGTCGCAAGGTCACTGCACGCCGACGATGTGCGCCTCCAGACCATCCAGGCGGATCCCGATGGACGCGGCGTCCGGCATGCCGTCGTTGTCTGTGTCCACGTCGTCGCGCACGACGATGTCCAGGATCTGGGCGATGGTCTCCGGCGGCACCGGAAGGGAGTCCGGGTCCAACGCGCCGAGCGCGTCGATGAGCTCGCCGCGCCGGACCGCGCCGCCCAACACCACGGACATGGTGGCCACCCGGCCCTCGCGCTCGGCGATCGTGCCGCGCATCTGCACTTCGTACAGCGTCAGCTCGATCACCGCGTCTCCGAGCGGCAACGAGAACGGGAAGACGGTGCCCGGCCCTCCGGCAGTCAATTGGTTGCCATCCAGCGTCGCCGACAGCGTCACCAACCGGTCGCATGTGTCCGGATCGAGCAGGTCGTCCGTGACGCGCCAATTGCAGGTCTGCGCCTGCACATTGCAGTCGCGATTGTCCGGATCGAGACCAGCCTGGTGCAGCGCCAGCGCAAACGGGTTCTCGCCGTAGCCGTTGAATTCCAGCAGCAGATTGACCGATCCGTCCGCGACGCTGTCGCCGAGCGGGGGGTTCACGATGCCCGCCAGGACGCCGAGCGCGTTGTCGACGCCACCGGAGCAATCGTTGCTGGGCGCGCAGGTCTCCGCGTCGCCGTCCACGTCCAGGCCCTGGCCGGGACGCCCGTTGATGCCGAGCTGCACAGTGTTCATCCGGTTGGCCACGTCGCTGAACTCGGGTACGCAGACGCATGCCTCGTCGTTGCCGACGCAGGCCCCCTCCACACAGATGTCCTGCACCGTGCACTCGATGCCGTCGTCGCAGGAGACGGCGTCCAGATCGCGCGCGCCGCAGCCGCGGTTCGGGTCGCAGAAGTCCTCCGTGCAGCCGTTGCCGTCGTTGCAGACGATGGCGTCGCCCTGGCAGGCGCCGCCCCCGCAGGTGTCGCCGCGGGTGCAGGCGCTGCCGTCGTCGCACCGCGCGGTATTGTGCTCGTAGATGCAGTCGCCACCCTCGGGATCGCAGAGGTCGTTGGTGCAGGGGTCTCCGTCGTCACAGACGGAGTTCTCCCCGATGCAGCAGGGGCTCTGCGTGGGCAGGTAGTAGCAGCCGGCCAGGTCGTTGCAGCCGTCGATTGTGCAGATGTTTCCGTCGTCGCAATTGGGGGCCGCGCCGGGTACGCACGCGCCCACGGCGCAGACATCACCCTCCGTGCAGGCGCTCCCGTCGTCGCAGGCGGCGGTGTTGTTCACGTTGATGCACTCGCCACTGTCGGCGTCGCAGCTGTCGTCCGTGCACACGTTCCCGTCGCCACAGTCGATGGCCGCGCCCTCGCAGCCGTTCGCTCCGCACACGTCGTTCTGCGTGCAGGCGTCGCCGTCGTCGCAGGGGTTCGCCTCCGCGCTGGGCACGTGGAGACACCCGGTGTCCGCGTCGCAGCTGTCGTCGGTGCAGGGGTCGCCGTCATCACAGTTGATCGCGTCGCCGAGGACGCAGGCGCCGTCCCCGCAGACGCTGCCGCCCGCGCAGGCGTCGCCGCCGGTGCAGGCCGTCCCGTCCGCGCTCACGGTCCACCCTTGGGGGTCGCTGACCGGGTCGCAGGCCTCGCACTCGCTGCGCGGGTTCGCCGTGCCCATGGGCTGGCAGACGTTGCCCACAAAGCAGAACCCGTCGGCCACCTGCCACGCGCAGTACCCGTCGTCCCCGCAGCGCCCGGTCACGCACTCCTTGGTCGCCGCGCAGTCCTCGTCGGAGGTGCAGGTCCCCATGGGTCCCGGCGCGTCGGGCTCGGGCTCGGTGTCGCCTCGCGCGTCCTCCGCAGTGTCGCCCGCGGCGTCCTCGGCGACCACGTCGTCGCGGCCGACATCCGCCGTGTCGCGGCCTGCGTCCGACCCTTCGGTCGGGTTGAAGGGCTCATCGGTCTTGCAGCCGACCACACCCAGGAGCGCACACAGCGCGATGATCCCAAGACGACTCATTGCTGCGACCCCAGGCGAGCGTCCACGACGCTGTTGCCGTCGATGCGCTCGAGACCGAGCGGTTCGATGGTGATGAAGAGCTCGCCGTCGAACCCGTCGATGGCGCCGCCGATGTCCACGGCCGGGATCGGGAACCCACCCAGCGCGTCACCGCCGAGCACCTCGAGCAGCGCCGGCACGAGGTTGTCCCCGATCAGACCCTCGACCACGGGCTCGAGGCTCAGGAACCGTTCATCCTCAATCACGATCTGCTGGTCCACCCGCTCGATGCTGGTCAGACCCAGCCCGATCTGGCCTTCCTGCGCCGTGAGGGACAGACCTGCCTGCAGGGATGCGTAGATGGCAAACTCCACGGGCTCCCCAAACAGCTCCAGGCTCGCGTCGATCCGCAGGTCGCCCAGCGTGAGGAGCAGCTCGCCGTCCGCGTTGCAGTCGGACGCCGTGGGCTGCAGCAGCCCAAACGCGTCGAGTGAGACGTTGGTGATGCCGAGGCCCTCAAAGTCAAAGTCGCCGAGCAGCTCCGTCGGGACCGGGAAGTCGAGCCATCCGCCGCGCCAGGCGGAGTAGAGCAATTGGTTGAGCAGGTCGTCCGTCAGCACCATCTCCGCCTCACCCTGGGAGGGGATGATGAGCCGCTGCGGACCCTCGCCGCACCCGACCCGCGCCATGGCGCCGCGGTTGACCACATCGATGCCCGGCGGACTGTACGCCCCGGCCCGGAAGCCCAGCTCCATCCCCGCGGGGCGCACGTCGACGGACGAATAGTCGGTGATCAGACGCACCTGCGTCTCGCCGTCGCCGGCCAAACTCGGCAGCGCGAGGGTACTGTCCAGCGCCAGCGCGCCGAGCGCATCCTGCAGAATCGGCTCGATCTGCTCGATCAGTGCGGTCCGCAGACCCGCCTCGACGTCGCTGATGATGCCGGGCAGCACGGAGTTGACCAGCCAGCCTACGAGAAAGTTCAGGATGCCATTGTTGAACCGGAAGGTCGGGTTGTTCACGGACACATCCACATTGTTCGGGTCCACCTCCACCACGAGCTGGTGGTTCACGACCCGCAGCCGCACCTCGGCGTCCACGGTGATCGAGTCCGCCGTCAGGCTCCCTGTGGCGTTGATCAGGAATCCTCGCGCGCGCAGGCCCGCGTTGATGTTCGGGATGTTGAGGTGGAGGTTGAGTACGTCGTCGCCCGACCGCAGCCGCACCTGTGGCGCGGCATGGTTGAGGGACTCCATCGTCACGGTGATGCCCGAGAAGCTGCCCAGATTCGGGTCGATCAGCGCCTCCAGGTCGTAGGTGGCGAGCACGAGCTCGAAGATGTGCGCAAAATCGTTGGGCGGGTCCGAGCGGTCGTCGTCGTCCAGCACGGCCTGGGAAAGCCAGATGCCGAGCCCCTCCTCGACGGCGCCCTCGCGGGTCTCCGGGTTGTGCGGCTCGCGGTACTCCGTGGACCACAGGAAGCTCTGCACGACCTTGTTTGTGTTGCCGATGGCGTCGCGCGACTCAATCACCAGCATGTTGCCTCCCACCTCCGGCACCAGGGGCAGCGCGAAGTTCTCGCCGTCCAGCGCCACCTCCTGGCCATTGATGGTGAAGCTGACAATGTCACCGGCCCCGCTGGCCACGGTCCCGCGCACGACGACCGGGTTCTCGTCCTGCAGCGTCGCCGCCCGCGGTGGGTAGGCCACGTCGATGATCGGTCGGCAGACATTGCTCAGAATCGCCGTGTTGACGCACTCGAACTCCGGGTCGCAGCGGTCGCGCGTGCAGGGGTTGCCGTCGTCGCAGTTGCGGGGGCTGCCCGCGCATTCGCCGTCCGCACAGCTGTCCTGCACGGTGCAGATGTCCTCGTCGTCGCAGCGGTCGGTGTTGTTGGTGAAGACACACCCTTGCCCCGAGTCGCAGTCGTTGTCCGTGCAGACGTTCTCGTCGTCACAGACCCGCGGGGCGCCCGGCTGGCAGGCGCCGCTTCCGCACGCGTCCTGGACGGTGCAGGCGTCGGCGTCGTCGCAGGGCAGGTTGTTGAACGCCACCATGACCCCGCCCTCCGGGTCGCAGGTCACGTCCGTGCACAGGTTCATGTCGTCCAGGTTGATCGGCGCGCCGCGGCAGGAGCCCTGTGTGCACACGTCGCCATCGGTGCAGAGGTTGGCGTCGTCGCACGCGTTGGTGTTGAACGGGTAGACGCAGCCACGCTCCGGGTCGCAGGCCTCGTCGGTGCAGCCGTTCTCGTCCGCGCAGAGGTCGCTGATGTCGTCGTAGACGCACCCGGAGGCGGGGTCGCAGGCGTCGACGGTGCAGAGGTTCTCGTCGTCGCACTCGAGCTCACCCGTGCCCGGCACGCACTGGCCCGCGTCGCCGCAGAGGTCGCCGACGGTGCAGGGGTTCTCGTCGTCGCAGGCGACCCCGACCGTGGGCTCCGCCACGCAGCCCACGCCCGTCTCACATCGGTCGGCGGTGCAGCCGTTGCCGTCGTCGCACGCCAACGCCTGGTTGCCGCCGGTACAAAGACCGGCCAGACAGACATCCCCGAGTGAGCAGGGATCGCCGTCTTCACAGGATGCGCCGTCCGCTGCGGGCGCGGAGTCACACTCGCCGGACTCGGCGTCGCACAGGTCCTCCGTGCACGGGTCACCGTCGTCGCAGGTGACGACCTCGCCGACACATTCGCCCTCCGCGCAGGCATCCTCCTGGGTGCATGGGTCGCCATCGTCACACACGGCCGCGTCGTCGGGCGTCCACGCCAATGCGTCCACAAAAACCAGGCAGATCTCGCACGGGTTGTCCGGGTTGGGCGCCTCGTTGGCGACGCATTCGCCGTCGATCTCGCACTCCTCCGGCGAGCAGCCCTGGGGCTCCGGCACGTCGGGCTCCGGCGCGTCGGGTTCGGGCGTCGCGTCGTCCGCGTCTTCCCCCACGCGACCGGTGTCGTCGTCGCCCACATCGGGCAGCGGCGCCTCCCCGATGGCACGGAACGCGCCGTTGTCGGCTTCGGTACAGCCCGCTGCCAGCGAAAGCGCGAGCGCGAGTAGAATTCGGGTTGTCACGGGGACCCTCCAGGCTGGCGCACAAAGTACAGAAAAGCGTCTGTGCGCGCCACCGCGCGCGCGAGGGGTCAGCCGTGGAACAGTCTGGGCGCCTTGCATGTTGTCGCACCCATGGCCATTGTCGTGAGCCACCGTTCCGCTAGGAGATTTCAGACCGTATGACCGACGCCCCAGACACCGCCCAGAGCCTCGTCGATGCCGTGCACGCACGGGTTGAAGCCCAACGCGACCCCGTCACGGACGACGTTCAGGCCATCGAGATGATTGCGGAGGCGCGCACCAAGATCCTCGGTGAGGTCCGCAAGGCCATCTACGGTCAGCAGGACGTGATCGACCACCTCCTCATCGCGCTCTTTGCCCGCGGTCACTGCCTGCTGATGGGTGTGCCGGGCCTGGCCAAGACGCTGCTGATCAGCACGCTCGCGCAGATCCTGGACCTGAAGTTCAACCGCATCCAGTTCACGCCAGACCTGATGCCGTCGGACATCACCGGGACCGACATCCTGGAGGAGGACCACGCCACCGGGAAGCGGTTCTTCAAGTTCATCAAGGGCCCGATTTTCTCCAACCTGCTGCTGGCCGATGAGATCAACCGGACGCCGCCCAAAACGCAGGCGGCGCTGCTGCAGTCCATGCAGGAGTACCGGGTGTCCGCCGGCGGTACGACCTACCCGCTCGACCTGCCGTTTCTGGTCTTCGCGACGCAGAACCCCATCGAGCAGGAGGGCACCTATCCGCTGCCCGAAGCGCAGCTCGACCGGTTCATGTTCTTTGTCACCGTCGGCTACCCGGAAGCGGCCGACGAGTTCGCCATCGTCAAGAACACCACCGCCGCCAAGGAGGTGGAGTTTGAGCAGGTGCTCAGCCCCGCCGAGATCGTGCGGCTCCAGGATCTGGTGCGGCGCGTGCCCGTCAGTGACGAGGTCATTCGCTACGCGGTCAACCTCGTGCGCTCCACCCGGCCGCAAGAGGGCGCCGCGGACTTTGTCCGCGAGTACCTGAGCTGGGGCGCCGGCCCCCGCGCCAGCCAATACCTGGTCATCGGCGCCAAGGCACGGGCGATCCTCCAGGGGCGGACCCACGCCGATCGTGAAGACATCAAGGCGCTGGCGGGCCCCGTGCTGCGGCACCGTCTGGTCACGAACTTCCACGCCGAGGCGCAGAAGATCACGTCCGACGAGATCGTCAAGCGCCTGGTCGAGACGATCCGTTGAGCACGAGCCCGACCCCGGCGCTGTCCCAGCGTGAGCAGTACCTGGACCCGGCGATGCTGATGAAGCTCGGTGGGCTGCTGATTCGCGCGCGCAGCGTAGTGGAGGGCGCAATCGCCGGCATGCACCGGTCTCCTCACCGAGGCTCCAGTGTCGAGTTCGCCGAGTACAAGGAGTACACGCCCGGCGACGAGATCAAACACATCGACTGGAAGGCCTTCGGCAAATTCGACAAGTACTACGTCAAGCAATTCGAGGACGAAACCAACCTCGGCTGCTACCTTCTCCTGGACGGTTCCGGGTCCATGGACTTCGGCTCCGAGGGGGTCACCAAGCTCGAGTACGCGCGCACGCTCGCCGCGAGCTTCGCCTACTTCCTGTTGCGGCAGGGGGACGCGGTCGGTGCCCTCGTCTTTGACGACGCGCCCGGTGTGTTCCTGCCTCCGAGCAGCAAGAACCGCCACCTCGACGACGTACTCCAGGTCCTGGACTCCATCCCCGGCACCGGCCGAACCGACATCGCCCGCGCGCTCAGCTCCATGGCCGAGCGGGTCCGTCGCCGCGGCATCATGATGGTGTTCAGCGACATGCTCGACGACGCGGACCGCGTCATGAACATCGCCAAGGTCATGCGGAAGCGCAAGCAGGAGGTCGTCGTGTTTCACGTGATGGACCCCGCCGAGCTCGACCTGCCCTACGAGGGGCTGACCATTTTTGAGGGCCTCGAGGGCGAGGGCGAGCTGCTCGTGGACCCCGACGACGTGCGCGACCAATACGCCAAGGAGATGCGGGCGCACATCGACCACATCCAGCGGCAGTGCCTCGACGGTGACATCGAGTACTTCCGCACCCTGACGACCACACCGCTGGAGCAAGTGCTCCTCGACTTCATCTCTGGGCGGCTCTGAGCGTTGAATTTCCTGAACCCATTGTTGCTCGCGGGCCTGGCTGCCGCGGCGCTCCCGGTGATCATTCACCTGATCAACCGGCGCCGCGCCGTGCGGCGGCGCTTCCCAGCGCTGGACTTCCTGATCCGCAGCCAGCGGCGACTGGCCCGGTCTCTGAAGATCCGCCAATGGCTGCTGCTGGCCCTGCGCATCGCCGCGCTTGTGCTGATCCCGCTTGCGATGGCGCGCCCGTTCCTGATGAGCGACGCCGGTTCCGCCGAGGCCGAGCGGCTCCCCGCTGGGGTCGTGTTCGTCGTGGACGACTCCTCGTCGATGAGCTACGGCGACGGCGCGGTCTGGGACGCGGCGGTAGACGAGATCCAGGCCCGCATGGACGAGCTCCGGCCCTGGGACAAGGCCGCCCTCGTCTACGCCAGCAAGGCCCCAGCGCAAGCCTCGGCTGTGGACGACGACTCCCTGAACACCCTCACTGACGACATCGGCGAGCTCCGGTCTGCGCTCGACGACCACCGCCCGACACCCCGCGCCACGGATCTCACCGGTGCGCTGCGAACCGCGGCGGAGATCCTGGCCGACGCAGACCTGCCACAGAAGCGAATCATCCTGGTGACGGATCGCCAGAAGTCGGGACTGAATACCGACGCGCTCCCCGAGGGCGGGTTTGGCGCCGCCATCGAGGTCCTGGACGTACGCCCCAAGACCGTCGCCCCCAACCTCGCGGTCACAGGCGCGACCTACAGCCAGCGAAGCAGCGGCAAGAGGCCCGAGTTTGGCGTGGTCGGCGAGCTGCACAACTACGGCGATGTCGATGTGAAGGGCGTGCAGGTCCAGCTCGAGATCGACGGGACCATCGTCGGCTCGGGCCTCATCGACATCCCGGCGCGCAAGACCGTGACCAAGGAGTTTGTGCACCGGTTTGACGGACGCAATGGGCTCCACCGCGCGGCTGTGCGAATCGCTGCGGGAAGTGACGAGCACAGCGTAGACAACGCCTACTTCCTGCCCATCCACCTGCAGGAGAAAATCCGCGTCCTGCTCGTCAATGGCGACCCGCGCAGCGTGGCCTACCAGGACGAGCTCTACTACTTTGAGCGCGCGTTGAACCCCAGCCGATCGAGCAAGAGCGCCATCCTCACCGAACAGGTCGGAGTGGACGGGCTGGCGGCGCAGGAGAAGCTCGACGGGTACGACGTCATCGCCCTGGCCAATGTGGAGAAGCTTCCCCGGCTCGTCGTGGCGCGCATTCAAGCTTTTGTCGGGGCCGGCGGCGGCCTGCTGATGATCGCCGGAAACAACGTCAAGGCCGACACCTGGAACAGCAACTTCGGCGACCTGCTGCCCAAGCCGATTCGCTCGGTCAAGCTGCTCGCCCGCCGCGACGAGCCCGACGCGCCTCTGCGGGTCGTGCGCTTTGGTGCCACTGACGCCACGCACCCCGTGTTCAAGGTCTTTGAGCTGCCCGGCGGGGAGTCACTCCAGCGCGTCCCCGTCTACAGCTACCTGTTGCTCGAACCTTCCGCGGCGGCCGACTCGAGAATCCTGGCGTCGTACAGCGACGGCGGCCCTGCCCTCATCGAGCGCCGCATCGGCGAAGGACGCAGTGTCCTGCTCACGACCACTGTGGACCGCGACTGGACGGACTTTCCCATCCGGGTCCCCTTCCTCGTGGTTATGCGGCGCCTCGTGCACTACCTCGGTCGTCGCTCCGCGGGGGGCACCCAGTCCACGCACCTCATCGGCCAGCGAGTCGAGTTCGCCGACATCGACGCCGGCGACCGCGCCCAGCTCGAAGTGCGCGACCCGGAAGGACGTCGCATTCTGTTGACGCCCACCTCGGCGGAAGCCGGCGCCCCATTGGGGTTCGTGCCGTTGGAAGCTGGCGCCTATTCCGTCGTGTCCGTCCCGGAGGCCGGCGGCGAACCGCAGCCTCTGCCCAGCCTGGCGTTTGCGGTCAACCCAGAGGCCATCGAATCCGACCTGACCGCGCTGTCGGGCGACGAGCTCTCCGTGCTGCTGACCGGGGCGCCGGCGGGGGACAGCGCCGGGTTGGCGCAGCGCCCAACTCGCCGTGTCGGGCTGTGGTCCATGTTGCTGTTCCTGGTCACCTTGATTCTCCTCGGAGAGACGATCCTGGGCACGCGGCGCTCGGTCCTCATGCGCCTCGGCAGGCTGCTGATTGGCAGGTCCGCCAGCCCACAGGCCTGACCGCACAACTCGCCCCCGAGCCGACTCTGTGTTACAGTCGGCCCGTGAAAGACGCCCGCGAATTTCTCGAACGGCTCCCAGGCCTGCTGGCCATTCAGGACGCCGCTGGCCGCTACGTGTGGACCGGCGGCGACACACCCGACGAGTGGCTGGGCAAGCTCGACAACGAGGTGCAACCGGCGCACCTGGCGTTGCCCATCGCGACACACCGCGCGGAGTTTCTTGAGGCCGGCGCAGGCCCGGTGACCGAGCTGCGTGAGGTGGGGGGCACGCAGACCCGATACAGGGTGCAGCGCTTTGCACTGGACGGCGGCCGGGTCGGCCTGCAGGCGACTGACATCACCGAGGAAACCGAGGGGCACGCGCGCCGCGCGGTCGCGGATCGACTCGCGAGCGTCGCGGCGATCAGCGCCGGCATCGCCCACGAGATCAACAACCCCTTGAGCTGGATTCTCGGCAACCTGGACTTCGCCGTGCGCGAGGTCGAACAGTGGCGCAGCGCCCCCAGCCAGGACTCCATCCGCGACCTTCGGGACTCCGTGATCGAGGCTCTCGACGGCGCAAACAGGATGCGGCGCATCATCCGCGAGCTGCGGACCTTCTCCCACCGCGACCCAGCCACAGACCTCGTGGACCTCCGACGGGTCGTCACCTCCGCTGTGCAGGTCGCTGGTCGGGACGTGCGGCGTTCGGCTGAGCTGGCCACCGACCTGGGCCGGGCGCCGATGATTCGCGCCGACGCCGCCCTGATGGGTCAGGTGGTCGTCAACCTGCTGGCCAACGCCGCCGACGCGTTCGCGGAGGGCCAGCGCGGAACCGTGAAGATCACGCTCGGAACCACCCCGAGCGGCGACGCCGTGATGGAAGTCACCGACGATGGCTGCGGGATTCCCGACACGGAACTGGAGTCTATCTTCTACCCGTTCTTCACCACCAAAGCCGGCGGCGCCGGCCTGGGTCTCGCGATCTGCCAACACGTGGTCTTCTCGTTTGGCGGAGCCATCACCGTGAAGTCCCAACAGGGTCGGGGCACCACATTCCGGATCGAGCTCCCCGCCGGACGCAAGCCCACGGAGGTCAACCCGCGGATCACGTCCTTCGCGCGGGCAGACACGTCGGCCGCTGTCCCACAACCTCCAATGCTCAATGTCCTGGTGATCGACGACGAGCCCTTCATAGGTTCGCTGCTCCAACGCATGCTCGACGAGCACCAGGTGGCCGTCTTTCAGACAGGCACGGAGGCGCTTGCGGAGCTGCGCGCCGGCGCGGAGTTCGACGTCGTGCTCTGCGACCTCATGATGCAGGAGATGTCCGGCATGGAAGTCTACGCCGCTTTGAGGGCTGAGTTTCCTGCCATGGTCCGCCGGGTGGTCTTCATGACAGGCGGAGCCTACACACCTGACGCCCAGGCATTCCTCGACGGCGCAGCCAACCCCTGCATTCCCAAGCCCTTCGACATCCGGGTGCTTCGCAGCACGATCCAGAGCGTGGCTGCGGCCAGCTGAACGGCGGTCTATTTCAACGCGGATTCGACCTGTTTGAGCTTGGCGCGCGCCCCCTTGTGATTGGGGTCCAGCTCAAGAACACGCTGCAGAAAGTCCACGGCCGCCTCGAGGTCACTGCGCATTACGCCGGTGTCACCCTTGTCCCAGTACAGGCCCACGGCGCTCTGCAGGTTCATCCTGTCTACGACACTGTCGCGGTAGCTGCGTCGCGACGAAGGCTCGCGCAACACCCTGTACGCCGCGTCCAACGCCTCCTCCACATCCTCGCGGTTCTTCGCATCCGCGGGTGAGAGGGTGGCGGGGTAGTGCTCTTCGCTGGCGAAGAACCGCTCGCGCGCCCACGCCTCATCGATCAGAGATTGGTACGCGCTCCAGTGCACACCGAGCATGGCGAAATGGTCGACGACGCCGGCCTTGGATGCGTTGCTCCGCAGGCTGATCAGCAGACGGGCATAGGCCGGAACGGGCACGTCCACAGGCGGGGGCACAAGCGCCTCGGACCTGGCCGTCGTTCGGCTGGAACCGGCCGCACGCGAAACGCCGGCTTTGACCGGAGCGGTCCTGCTGGCGGGGCCCCGGGACCGGGTCGAAGGCGGCGCCGCCGCGCGGCTGGACGGCCCCTGTGACGGGACCGGCGGGCTCGTCGCGCGCGAGTCCGCGAGTTGACGCACGGGCCGAACAGACTCGCTCACACGCGTGCCACGCGAAGCACTGGCCGGCTGAGATGGTTGCCGCGATCGCGACGACGTGGCCGGTGCGTCCGACGGCGCGCGCCCGCGGGATGAGCGCGTTGCACCCACATTGGAGCCCGCCAGAGACGACCTCGACGGTGACGGCTGCGTCCGCGTGGGGCGAGACGGCCTCGCGACGACCGCCGGTCTGGAGGGCGGCTTCGGATGCCGGGAGTGCGAACTGCCGCTCGGCCCTCGCGAGCTCGTCGCCAAATCTCGCAGCCGGGGTGGCTCCGTATCGGGCATGATTCGGGGCGCTGAATTGACGGTGGTCGCGCCACTCCCAAAAGCCTTGCTTGCCCGGTTCCACAATTGCGGGTGATCGGCCTGCGCCGGCTTCAGATCCAGCGCGGTGCCCACAGGTCCGACGAACACAACGCGCCCGGTGTACCAAATCTCGCCTTCAATAACGGGCAGCATCACGCAGACATCGACTTCCGCGTTGAGCGGCAATGGCGACAAGAATTGCAGCATCACGCCGCTGCGATGCAGCTGCTGCCCAAACGACATGAACGCCCCGTGGGTCAGAATCTCGATGCCCACCCGCCATGTGCCGTCGGCACCCTTGCGGGCTGCGACACGCTGCCCGTCGCGCTCCAGAAACTCCGGGGTCACCGGGGAGGCGGCTGGCGCAGCGACCGGCGCAGCCGCGGTCACCGCCTCAGCGCGGACCGGTACGGCCACGGGATCACGGTGTACCTGCCGGGCGCTGGCCGGTGGCGGTGGGCGCACAGCCGGCGAGTCCCGCTCGTCGCGCAGCGTGCGCACAGCCTCACCAAAGGCACGATACATGTCGTTCTCGGGCAGGCCTCGGTGGGCCTTGAGCACTTGCAAGAGCGCCGCCCGTAGAGTCTCCGCACTGTGCGTCGGGTCCGCCATTATCCGTCCGTCGGCCTGCTACCACCACAGGCGAGGATAGCAGGAGCATGCATGTTGAGGCACGCATTGGATCCAACGCAACCTGGCAATCAGGTTGCGCGCTGACCACATCGGCGTTCGAAGGGGGGATTGGGAATCTGTGGCGACCGAACGATCACTTCTTGAAGCGACTGACCCGTGTGAGGTCCGACAGGTCCACCTCGATCGTCACATCCTCGTCGGCAGCCCCGCGGTCAAACATTGCGAGGATGTCGTGGTCGATCTGGAAGCCAGACGGGGTGTCCTTGCGCATCGCACGAACGGCGGTGGAAGTGTTGGGTACGGCGGCGAACTCTCCGCTGTCACGGATCGATTCGCCGGTATCGTCCAGCAGCGGGCGCGAGTCGCGCGGACGAGGTATCTCACGAATCGCGGTGGCCGGATCCACGGGCGGCGGCGACGTGCCCACCGCTGCAAACTGGCCCGTCAGCGTCTGAGCGATGTCCTGGGCGAGGTCTCGCGCAAACTCATGCGGGTCGACGGAGGCATCCACGGCGTCCGTCAGATCGACCACGCTGGCCATCTCCGGAAACGCCGCGTCCACCATTCCAAAAAGATCCGGTAGCTCCTCGTCCGTGAGTCGCCATTCGAGCCATCCTAGCTGAGTCATTTCCGAAAACCTCCCGGCATCAACTCAGCGATAACCCTAGCAAAAGCGCGAACCAAAGTCTCCCCTTTTGCGCGACCGGAGCGCGAGAACTCAAGAATAGAGGCCGTCGTGGACGGCGTGCGGGCCTCTCCCCCAAGAGATCGCGGTGTGGATTTCTGCACAACACGGCGTGGTAGACCAGTCACGCCTGGCGCTTGTTAACCCCCTGACAGACGACGTCGAAGCCGTTCCCAGAATCCGGGCGCCGAGGGCTCTGCGCGCACACACCCCTCGGCGTGTCCGTTCGGCGCCTCCGCGTCTGCACCCCGCGCGATGTCGCGACCACATGCCTCACAGCGACGCAAACTGTCGCCCCCCTCAACCTCCTCCCACGACAGCTCGCCGGCCGCGACGCGAAACTCGCCGAGATCGAGCTGCGCCCGCCTGGGAAGCTCCACAGCCTCGGAATCCGGGTCTCGCTCCCTCCATTGAACGAGCCGAGACTGCACCCGTGGGTTGTCTTGGAAGTGGGCGAGCGCGCCCAGGACGGGGATGCTGAACCTGGGGTCGTCCGCGAGATGTGGCACGAGATAGTCGGCGACCACCGACTGCGCCGCGAGCCCAGGCTGCGCCGTCAAGACAGCGCCCACCGACTCGAGATCGCCAGACGAGACAAAGTCTCGCAGGTGCGCCAGCGCGTCCGAGACCGACCACGTAAGGACCGCCGGCTCCCGCCCTCCCGCCGCGCGCCCAAGAATCTCGACGACGCGCCCGGCGGTGGGTCGGACCCCTGGGTCGCGGTCTAGCATGCGGCGTATGAGAACACCCAGTGGCTCCGGGACATCCGGGCGCGAAAGACGCGGCGCCGGCTCGGTCAGTGCGCGCTGCATCTGCGCGAAGACGCTGTCCGCAGCAAACGGCAGCGCCCCTTCCAGCGCCCAGAACAACACCGCACCGAGCGCAAACACGTCCGTCGCAGACGTCGCCTCCTCGCCGCGCAGAAGCTCAGGGGCCAGGTACCCGGGGTTCCCCGACACCCCGGTGGGCACGTTGGGAATCACCGGAAAGAGCGCCAATGGCTCCTTGATCACGCGCGTGAGGCGCGCCACTCCTGTGGAGTCCAGCACCACATCCCACGGGGACAATCGCTGGCAGAGGACATCCGCGCCGTGCAGGCTGCCCAGGGCGCGCGCCACCTGAAACCCAACGCGCGTGGTGGCCGCGACGTCCAGGGGGTGGTTCTGGGCAAGGTCTCGGAGGCTCACGCCTGGCGACCAGGCCTCCAGGGTAACGCTGTTGGAGTCGACATCGACCACGCCGGCCACGAACGGAGACCCCGACGCGCCCACCCGCGCTCGCTGCGCCCGAAATGCCCGCCAGTTTTCCTCGACAAAGAACGGTTCGACCCGATCTTCGATCACGAACGCTCCCGGCACTCCGTCCACATACCCGAGCCAGCGGCGACCGTGGTCGCCCGGGTTGAGCAGCGCCAGGCGGTGGATAATCTCGGGCGGGACAGGCATGGTCAGTTCATGTTCCTCGTTTGCAACCAGTGTGGCAATCACAACCCTGACGGGGCGGTCGTCTGCGCGCTGTGCAATGACCCGCTGAGCGACGAGAAGGAACAGCGGCGCAAGCGCGGCCTCTGGCTCCAGATTCCCTCGGCGATTGTGGTCACGGCGTCGCTCTACCTGGTTCCGGCGATCCCGATTCAGATCTTTCTCGGCGCCCACGACCTGCTTCTTGTCGGGGGCGCGTTCTGGATGTTCTACACCGGGCTTTGGGCGGCAGGGTTCTTTGTGTCAAACCTCTACACGCCCAAAGAGATCGAGAAGCTCGACACCGGCGACCGCGGCGGCATGACCTCCCTGAACCCACTGACCGCGGCGCGCCAGAACCTGGATCGCGACCATGTGGCCATTGGCCTCCTGTTGTTCCCCGTCAATCTTGTCAAAGCCTGTTGGGCGCCGATCTTTGCCAATCTTCGACGCCGCAAACGCCGCCGACCCTGAGTGTCAAAGGTTGCGTCCACCGGGTAACGCGCCTATCCCCGATGCGGCGGAACAACATGACTCCCACTGCCTGTTGCCAGTTCCGAGGCGACTCACCAGGAGAGCAGAGATGAACGATCGAATTTCGAGGCTGGCCCCGTTGCTGGCTGTCGTGATGCTGGCGGCGACCGCCGCAGCTGGGTGTTGTGAAGAGGAATCCACCGCGCCCGACCCCGTCACTCCGAGCGCGCCAGCAGCGGCGACGCCGACTCCCAAGGCAGACCCGGCGCCGGTAGCGGCCGCCAAGGATGGCCCCCCCGGGCAAGCTCCTGCGAGCGAGCCCGCGGTGGCCGATCCCGAGGCGGATGGTCCGCCGGACGAAATGCCCGTCGACGGCGAGCCGCCACCCGGCGTGGTGCCAGGCTCCGGCGATCCGCGCCTGGAAGGCAAGACCCCTGAGGAGATCGCAGAGATCATGGCCGCAGACGAGAAGAAGCGCGGTGGATTTGCAGCCGCGCTCTCCGTCAAGACCGGTGAAGACGGCTGGGAGCTGGACTACGGCACCGTCAGTGACGACTCCCACCTGGTGATCGCCATGGAGGAGAAGAAGGGCGACCTGCCGAGCTTCAAGGCGGCGCTGGTCAAGGGCGGCACCGCGGAGGGCACGACCAGCGACCTGGCAGAGTTCAGCGGCGCCGACGAGGCGCTCCTGGCCAAGTTCAAGAACTGCGACCAATGGGGCCAGAACTCCCGCGAGGTGTTGGACCTTGGCGACGCCGGCAAGGCGCTGCGCGTCAGCTTCTGGTGCAACCGCCAGGACGGGACCTCCCGCGAGCTGGTGATCATCAAGTCCGCCCCCGAGGGCGCCGCGACCCTGGCCGACCTCAAGAACCTCTGGGTGGGTGAGGGTGGTTTTGCGGAGCGTGCCAACGACAAGTGCCAATTGGTCACGGACGCGCAGTTCACCATCGAGGGCAAGCAGCTCGTGCGCACGCGGGTCACGACCGCGGCCTTCATGGCCCCGCCGCTCCCGGACGATCCGGAGAAGGGTGGCGAGCCGGTCGTGGTGGACGCTGCCGCCGAGGAACCGGCCGACCCGACCTGCAAGGCGCCCGAAGAGCCGGCGGTCGATAAATTTGCCCTCGCAATCTGATCCCAAAGGGCGAAGTGGGGCGCCACTGCTCCCCGCTACTCGTCCTCGTAAGGGGCGAGCACGACGCTGAGACGATACGGTTCAGCGTCCGCGCCGGCCGCCTCCTCCAGCGCAGCGATCCGATCCACCAGCAGCCCCAGGGCTTCGTGCAGCGCCTCCACGCCGCCCTCGCGGGCCAGCCGGAAGCTCAGCGTCCGCGCCAGCGACGTTGGGTCTGACCGGAAGAAACGCCCCAGGACCGTGTCCTTGACGTTGCCGAGCAGGCTGTTGAGTCCGCCGATCCTTGCCAGCCACGTGTCCCGCACAAGGGAGTTGACGGAGCGCACAACGGCGTAGGTCGTCGTCCGTCCGGACTGCGCTTGCACACGCTCTTCTGCCACCAATTGCTCGAGCGCTGAGCGCACCAGCTCCGCGGGCACGTCGTGGATGACCTGCGCCAACCGCGCCGCGCTCATGGGCTCGGCGCGCAACATGAACTCAATGCGGACCGGGAGGTTGTGCTCCAGCTCCGGGCGCAGAAAGCTGACCTTGAGCGCCTGGGACAAGCGCTTGCTCGTCCGTGTGCTGACCCCGAGCCGGTCGCTGGCCTCGCGCAGCGTCAAACCGCGCTCGCGCAGGTGCTGAAAGTAGGCGACCCGGACCCACCCCACCAGCTCCTCGAGCGGCACACCAAACTCCGCCGCCAGGGCCACACAGGGCCCGAGCAGCGAGTAGATCACGCGCTGTTGCACCTCCTCTTGCGGCAGCTCCGGGACTTCAGCTGCCGGCCGCGGGTCACTCACACGCGATCTCGGTGCAGGACCAGAAGCCTTCGTCCTCGCAGGAGCAGCGGTTGCACCCGTCCGCAGCGTCGGCGCCCGTGACCCCCGGCAGCTCGCAGGACTCACCGCTGCTGGGTGGATCGACGCAGATGCCACCACCGCGGTTCGGGCAATCAAAATCATCCTGCGGACACTGCGCCCAGCTGCATCCGGGTCCCGCTTCGAGGCAGTCGGCCTGCTCGGTGTACACGGCGCATTGCTGGCAGGGCGTGCCCTCGCAGACCCACTGGCCGCTCTCGCAATTGCAAATCTCACAGAGGCGGTCGAGGCGCAGCGGGTCCTCGCCACACGCGTCCCCAGTAGAAGGCGCGGTGAAGCAGGCGCCGCCGCTCGGGTTGGGACACGACGCGTCCTGTGCGCAGACGGCCCATTGGCAGTCCCCCTCCGCCTCGCCGCAGGCCCCTTCGGTGGTCGCAGCCTCACACCCGGACCCACCGCCGCAGGCGATCTCGGTGCAGCTCCAGCCGCCGTCCTCGCAAAAACAGGTGTTGCAGTCGAGCGTCCCCTGCGCCCCGTCGCGGCACGGCGCGTCCGGGTCCACCTCAATGGGGTCCGGGTTGTATCCCTTCTCCTCGAGCTCGCCGAGGAACTCCTCGGACAGCTCCTCAGACTCGGAGCACACCACTGAGTCCTCCAGGTCGTGCCGCGCCGGCACCTCCTCAGGGCACAAAAAGCCTTCGATGATCAGCGTGTCGCCGTAGATGCAGTGCTTCATACCGAGCACCTCTACCGCTTCGCCCGCGCCGCAGACGCCGGCCGGGGACTCGTACTTGGTGTCGTCCGAACAGGCGGCCAGGGCCAGGAGGCCTGCCAGAAAAATGATGATGGGGAACCGGTTCATGGAATCTCCTCTCGAAACCCGCTCCCTACCAATAAGGTCACAGGGCCCCCGAGTCAACAAAAAGGGACACCGGTGTCCCAAATTGTCTCGATCGGGCTTGTTTCAGGCCAAAAAACCACCTGTTACGCCCCCTGAAGGCGCTTTAAGGTTGGATTAAGGGCCGAGAAGGGAGCGCAGGAGCCGAGCGTGATCCATACTGAAATCGGTTGGCAACGACATCTTACGACTGGAGAGGCTCCCTCCATGCGCCATTGCTTGTTCGCAATCTTGCTCGCGTTCCCACTCGCGGGATGCGTCGCTGACATGCCTGACGACGGCCCCGTCGTCGACGACCGACAAGAGGGAGAGTACCCGCCTCACGGCGACCACGACGTCGTGGGTGACGAGATCAGCGAAGAGGAGCTGCTGGAGATCGTGCCGAAGGCCGGTGGATGTGGCCAGCGGTGGCAGCTCCCCCCGAGCGTCGCAGCAGCCGGACGCAGACAGAGCGTGAGCTACAACAGCGCGGGCAGCCAGTGCAGCGGTGGCGCCACCTCCGGCGCTCGCGAGCTCGGCAGCTACATCAAGAACAACTTCAACCAGATCAACCGCTCCGTCCCCGGCGGCGGTGTCCAGATGTACAATTGCCGGCAGGTACGGGGCGGAGGCAGCCTCAGCGTGCACTCCGTGGGACGGGCGCTCGACGTGTTCATTCCCACCCGCAACGGGGGCGCGAACAACCAACAGGGCGACCAGCTGTCCAATTGGCTCGTCCAGAACGCGGAGCACATCGGTGTTCAGATGATCATCTGGGACCGCACAATCTGGTACCCCGGCAGCCGAGGCGAGCGCTGCTACGGCGGCTCGCACCCGCACAACGACCACATCCACATCGAGCTGACCAACGACGCCGCCAACCGGCGGACCGCGTTCTTCCGCGGAGGCGGACAACCGCAAGACGTGCCCGAGACCGAGCAACCGCCGCCGTCGTCCGCCTGGATTGGTTCGGCCTGCCGCACGGACGCGGAGTGCAACTTCAGCCACGAGGGCGTCCGCGCCCAGTGCAACAAGCAGCGCAACCCAAACCTGGGCGTGTGCACGATCGCCTGTGCGGGCTATTGCCCCGACCGACAGGGCGAGGCCCAGACCTTCTGTGCGTCCCGCGACGACCTCGGCGGCTCCGGTGGCGCCGGGTTCTGCCTGGCGAAGTCCTCCGGCGTCAACGACAGCTGCACGCGCCACGCGGGCTTCACCGAGGTCCAGGTGGACCGCTACGTAGGCCGCACGCGAGCTCCGTCGCGCAGGGATGAAGTATGCGCCCCCGTCCTCGTCAACAACCGGCCTCCCGAGCCCAACGATCCTCCCGAACCGGAAGACCGCGGCGGATTGCTGTGCGGCCAGCCGGGCCTGGAGCTCAGCGACCACGGCGAGCGTTGCGACGCCGGCGAGAATGTCTGGCGGTGTGCGTGCAGCGGGAACTACGGCGTGACCATCTCGCAAGTCTGTCGCAGCGGCCGCTGGACGACCTACCACACCTCCCCACGAAGCTGCGCCTCGTGCTCGGGCCGCTACTCGTCCGCCTGCGATTGACGGGTCTCGAGCGACTCCCGATGGCCCCCCCGCACGCCGCGCGGCTTGCGGCGGCGACGACACCCGACTACACCGTTGGGCACGACCTGACGGGGTGATCATGCATCGAATATGGGTTCTGGCTCTCGCGCTCGCCCTCGCTGTTGGCGGCTGTGACGACTCCGGCAAGACCGGAGGCGGCGCCAACAACGGAAACAACGGCGTCAACAACGGAAACAACGGCGCCAACAATGGCGTCAACAACGGAAACAACGGCGCCAACAACGGAAACAACGGCGTCAACAATGGAAACAACGGCGCCAACAACGGAAACAACGGCGCCAACAACGGAAACAACGGCG
>CALBXO010000552.1 GCA_937890335.1 uncultured Pseudomonadota bacterium
GGTCTGCTCGCCGTCGTCGCGCCGCCCGTTCCGGTTGGTGTCCACGAACGCTTCGATGTCGTAGACGCCGGGTAGCAGGCCCGCCAGCGAGTAGATCCCAGGCGCGACGAGGACGGACCGTCGCACCTCCTGACCAGCCTGGCTGGCGATGGTGACAAGATTGCCGGGCTGGTCTGCATCACGTTGAATGGAGCCGACGATGGACCACTGTGCCAAGGGGTCGGGCGCCACGTCGGTCAGGAAGCGAACGGCGTCCTGGCGCGCGCTGAAGTCCGCGTAGTTCCTTCCGCGGATCGCGACACCCACGGTGCCGGTCTCGTCTTCAATGCCCTGGGTGTGCACCGTGCCGTCCGACGCGCAGTCTTCGCAATGCACCTCCACGGCGCCGCTCTCGGCGAGCACGATCTGGAAGCTGACCTGCACGTCGGACCCGGCGTGCGGCACGTCTGTGAAGCTCACGATGGCCTCACGGTTGGGGGCGCTGCCCGTCCGGTGCCAGGTCACCGTGCCACCGGTCTGCGGGGACAGGCGGCCGCGGTATCCGGAGATCAACGCGTTGGGGCGGGCGCTGCTGGGCACCACGTCCGCCGAGCAGCACGAGCCGCGGCTGGCGTCGAAGCTGACGTAGCCGCTCGCAGACACCCGCAGGCGGCTGTGGACCCCCCCGAACCAGGGGAAGTCGAACCCGATGTCGATCCAGTCGGAGAGGGTTTGGCCGCCGATGGACGACTTGTCGTTCGTCGAGCAGACATAGGACGTCACCGCGTAGGAGCACGACCCGTCGTTGAACCGCAGATCGTCCAGGCCCCAGCTGAACATGCCGAGCCAACAGTCCGGAGTGTAGTCGCCGTTGGGTTCGCTGTACCGGCTGTCGCGCAGCCACCACTCGCGCCCGTCCAACGCCTGCCAGGTGTCGGGTGGGACGGCGTCGGAGTTCATCGCGATGTTGGTGAAATTTCCACCCGCCGAGGGTTTGGTGACGCCGGGAACCGCCGTGAAATAGGTGGTCTCGTACAGTCCGAGAAGGGACGCCCAATGCGCGCGGGTGCGGGGGACGACGATGTCCATCCCCAGGCTGTGGCAGGAGTTGGGGTCCGTGGAACGGCGCGTTTCGATGCCGTCGGTTACCGCCACGCTCGTGTAGCCTCCGCCGTCGGTGGTCATGTCGCAATGGGCCGTGACCGCGCCGAGGCCGGGATCGATCTCGTACTCCCCGTCTTCGGCGCCTGGATTCTGAGAGAGAATGTCCAGGCACGACCGGGGCGTCTCGGGCACGACCTGTTCGTCGCCAAATGAGATGCGGACGGCGTTGCCGGGCACCGGCCGGGCGGCAAATGTGATGGATTCCACCGCCGGTTCAGCGGCCGCTGGGAGGCTGGCGGCGGTCACCACGGCGGCGATGACGACGATGGCAATGGTTCTCACGTAACGCACGGTGTCCCCCCCGGTGTGTAATTTTGTAACCCGTTCAGGACCTTGAGGCAATCTTGGTAGGCACGCCGTCGACGGGTACGCTGCGGGGATGCTCACCCTGTCATGCACCGAGGCCGCGCGCCTTCTCCTGGAGCACGTAGGTCTTGGTTCCTCCGCGCTGCGGGAACCTCCTGACCCGCATGCTCTGCTCACGCAACTGCGCTGCATTCAGCTCGATCCGCTGGACCCCATCGGGACCAACCAGGATCTCGTGGTTGGCGCCCGTTGTGACGGGGTAGGGCGGGGCGAGCTCTACGGGCCGCTCTTTGCGGGCGGCGCCTTTGAGCACTTTGCCAAGGAGCGCTGTCTGCTTCCCGCGAGCGCGTTTCCCTACTACCGGGATCGGCTGTCGAATGCGCATTGGTGGCGGCTGACCGAACGGCTGCGCCGCCTGCCAGAGGGCATCGTGCGGGAAGTGCTGGCCGAGGTGCGCGACCGCGGACCGATCACCGCGGCGCAGCTGGAGGACCACGGGACAGTGGCTCCGATTGACTGGAGCGGGTGGAAGGGCACGAGCAAGGCCGGAACCATGGCGCTGGAGGTCCTGTGGAACCGCTGCGAGATTGTTGTGGCCGGGCGCAGGGGGCGGGAGAAGGTGTACGATCTGCCCGAGCGGGCGCTGGGGAAGTGGGCGACCGAGCCTGCCACGCTGGGGTTTGAGCGGTGGGCGCTGCTGGAGCGGGTGGAGGCGGCGGGTCTGCTTCCACGCGCGAGCGGGCCGCAGTGGTCCATGCTCTACGACGCGCGAACCTCGGGGCTCGTGGAGGAGCTGCTGGAGGAGGGGCTGATCGAGGAGGTCTGCGTGGCCGGGTCTCGGCGCCCGTACCTCGCTCCCTCTGGGTTTCACGCTCGGCAGGTCCACGCTGATCTGGAGGGGCCGATGCGGATTCTCGGGCCTCTGGACCCGCTGATCTGGGACCGCAAACTCACGGGCCACGCGTTTGGATTTCGGTACGTCTGGGAGGTCTACAAGCCGGCCGCCAAGCGAGAGTACGGATGGTACGTGCACCCGCTGCTGCACCGAGGCGCTCTGGTTGGGCGCCTTGAGGCACGGGTGGAGGGGGCAGCGCTTCAGGTCGCGAATGTGTGGGAGGAGGCGCCCGGTTCTGTGGACCGGGAGGCGCTGCGTGCGTGTTTGGAACGCCAGGCCAGGCTCTGTTCGGCTCGCGCCGCGCCCCTTCCCAGGAAGTTCCGGGCATAGTACCGCCCCCCAAAGGCCTACCCTGGTGGTGAGCACCGTGAGTCGGGTGGCGCCCCGACACGGGCCACAGCGACAACTCGAGCGGCAGCACCCTCACACTCGTGACGACGGCGCTGTGGGGCACGGCGCCGGGCCTCCACACGGGCTCGGGCTTCTCGGCCCGCGCGGGCGCGGGTATAGTGCGCGCCATGAACGAGCCCCAGGAAACGCCCTCCGTACTTGGTGTCGCTGTCCGCGACATCGCTCGCTTGAACCAGGTGGCCGGCAAGGTCGCCCGCCATGGGTTTGGAGCGCTGCTGGCGCGGTCGCCGCTGGCCCGCCTGCTGGGCGCGCTGCCCGCCGCCGACGCGGAGCTTGCCGGGACGCCCGCCGCCCACAGGTTCCGCCGGCTGCTCGAGTCGCTCGGGCCCACGTACATCAAGCTCGGCCAGATCCTGAGCATGCGCAGCGACATGCTGCCCGTGGCGTATTGTCAGGCGTTGGCCCGTCTCCAGGACAACACACCGCGCCTGCCCTTTGACGAGATCCGACAGGCGGTGGAAGAGGGCCTTGGGGCTTCGCTTGAGACGCTTTTTGCCTCGTTCGACGAGAGCCCGCTGGCGACCGCGTCCATTGCCCAGACCCACCTGGCGACCACGCACGAGGGTGAGCGCGTTGTCGTCAAAGTGCAGCGGCCCAACATCGAGGTCGTGATGCGCAGCGACCTGGACCTTCTGTACCTGGCCGCGCGCATCCTGGAAGCCACCATCGAGGAGATGGAGATCTACTCACCGTCCGACGTCGTGGCGGAGTTTGAGAAGGCGCTCGTGCGTGAGCTGAACTTCAGGGTGGAGCTCAACAATCTGGTGACCATGCGGGAGCAGCTGGACCCGGACCGAGGGGTCGTGGTGCCTCGACCGTTCCGCAAGTTGAGTTCGCGGACGATCCTGACCATGGAGTTCTTTGACGGAGTACCGCTTCGCAAGCTCGAGCGGGACTCGCCCCGGGCCCAGGCGGCGGTGGAGGAGGTGCTCCACGCGGCGGGGAACCAGATCTGGGTCCGGGGCTTCTTCCATGGCGATCCCCACCCGGGCAACATCCTCATTGGGAACGACGGCACGATCTGCATGATCGATCTGGGGCTCTGTGGGCGTTTGAGCGCATCGGAGCGTGAGGATCTCGTGACATTGGCCGTCGCTGCCATCGCGGAGGATACGGACACAATCGCGCGGATGTTGCTCAAGATGGGGACGCCCACGCGCCGGGTGAACCTGGCCGAATTCAAGGCGGAGATCCTCCGGATACGCGGTGAGTTCCTCGCGGTGGGCAACTTTGATGAGTACGACTCGGGGGCGTTCATCGCCGAGTTTGTCGCTGCGGCGAGCCGCTTCAGGATCAAGCTCAACCCGGCGTACAGCGTCCTGTCCAAAGCCGCGGCCACCATCGAAGGGATCATTCGGGATCTCTACCCCAAGGCGCCGGTGGTCGGAATCACCCGTCCGTACCTCGAGGAGTTGATCCGGACGCGGTACTCGCCCGAGATCATGCTCAAGGAGGCCATGGGCGGAGTCACCGGCGTGGGCTCGATGATGCGGCAGCTGCCCACGCAGATCGATCAGGTCCTTCACGACGTGGAGACCGGCAACCTCCAGATCCGCGCCGTCACACCGGAGCTCGACAACATCGCGCCCGTTCTGCACGCGCTGGGAAGTCGCCTGAGTCTGGGCCTGTATGCCGCGGCCATGAGCGTCTGCACGGCGATGCTGCTGCCCAACGACCCGACGGTGTATTGGGGAGTGCCTTGGCTGAGCATGTGGTGCCTGATAACGGCGATCCTGACGTGGACGGTGCTCGTCTGGTGGCATGTGCTCACGCGGGGCAAGGCGCGGATTTCGCCGCTGGTGCGGTTCTTCCGCCGATGAGCGACCTGACCGAGCTGCGCGAGGCGTTGGCGGGCGAGCAGACGCAAGCGGCCTGGAACCGGGTCGAGGCGCTGTTGGATGGGATGGGTTCGCTGCTCGGGACCGCGCTTGGCTACGTGCGGGAGCACGCCGATGACTGGCCGTCGCTGCACCGACTGACGCGCTGGCGGCGCCTGGTGTCCCTGGACCCGGGCGACCCGCTGCTCGATCTGGTGGTTGGGGTGGACTGCCAGCGGGCGCGCCTCGACAGTGACGATGTGGATGCCATTGTGGGCGCCGCCGGTTTTCGGCAGCTTCGGTACTTCAACCTTACGGAATCCGACACGGAACTCGTGCATTTGTGGCGCCTTCTGGAGGTGGCGCCAGCGTCGCTGCGCTGCCTCATTCTCAACCGGAACCCCCTGGGCGACACCGCGGCCAACTACATCCCGGAACACCTGCGGCTGACGGACCTGTGGATGGACGGCTGCGCGCTCAGCGGGTTTGGTGTCGCCGCGATCTGCGCCAACCTGGCAATCACCAACCTGACTACCTTGCACCTGGGCGACAACGCCGTGGGCACCGAGGGGGCGTCGGCGCTGTGCGGCTGTCCACTGCTCGGCGGACTCAGGATTCTCTCCATGCAGGGGGCCGATCTGGGCCCGCAGGCCGCCGATCTACTCTCATTTGCCCCCTACCTGCACAACTTGATGGTGCTCGACGTCCGGCGCAATCCGTTGGGCCCTCGCGGACTGGATGCGCTGCGGTTGGGGCCCGCTTTCCGAAACACGCGCATTTTGCATGATTGACCGACGCGACCCCCCGATGGTCAAGGCGTCGGGCCGTGCTGCCGATTGGTACGGTAGTTGCGATGGCCAGCGCTGCCAGGAGGCCGGACGCCGGTGTGGCGACACGAGTGTGTACGGGCGTCCACGGGGACGGAGTAAGTGATGGTTCACAACAGGACGGCAGTGGCATTGCTCACGGCAGTCATTTTGTTGGTTGGCTGTGCCGGCGCGGGCGACGTGCGCTCCTCCGCCGACGGCCTGTCCCAGGTAGCCCAGACCGGGGGCCCACGGGCGATGCCTGTGCTCGTGGTTTCGCAGCCGTTCTTCAGCGGCGATTTTCAGGCCTGGGAGATCTACCAGAAGACCTACGACCTGTGCGCGCACCTCAACGACGCCTCGGTCCCCGTGATGGCGCCGTGGGAGTACCGCGTGTTCAACCGGCAGGAGAACCCACTGCTCGGCTCGACCGTCGCCCAGGTGTTGCGCGACGAGGGCGTGGCACCGGAGGACAGCCTCCAGCTCGAGCTGCGGGTGGTCATGCTCGGTGGGACCGGGGACGTGGTGGTCCACGGCACCGACACACGCAGCGCGCGGACCCTTCAGCGCGGCGAAGTACGTCTGGTGGTGAGGTCCATGTATGACAGCGTGGAGCTTGCGCGGGTGGTGGCGCCGTTTGAAGAGGACAACCTCGCACCGGATGTGTCGTCGGCCAACCGGACGCCGGCCCTTGGCCGCGCTGTGGCGTCGGCGAGCGCGGAGCTGACGGTGGTCCTGCGCGAGTACTACCTGGGCCGCCCCGCGTTGCTCGGGGCCAAGCTCATGTTCAACCCGAGTCATATCTTCCAGTACACCGTGGGCGACGAGAGGCCGCTCCGGGATCGCTTCCGTAAGTTGGACGCGATGGACTCGGTGGCCCGCAAGCTGCCGTACTACCAGTACTTCGCCCCGGACATCTCCGTGGACGCCGTGATGCAGTTTGAGGCGTCGGACCCCGGCCTACTCGTGGAGATGCCGGGTGGACTGGCCGCGCACGGCATTGAGCGCGGCGACTACATCGTGGCGGTCGGGGGCCACCGCGCGCACGGGCCACAGGTGCTGAACCGCCCGTTCCTGACGGGGTCGGACAAGGTGACCATCGAGTTTGTGCGCAACGGGCGCAGCAGCCAGGTCGTCGTGAGGAACTGACCTCACCTCACCGGGTTTCTCGTTTGGGTTGAGCGAGTGATCGGCGAGACAAATCGTCGTGTAGCAAGGAGGTTGGGCGCCCGCGGGCTCCCGGCCCGCGAAGCCCGAACGACGCAGATAGACGGCGATTTGGCCGTCGAGCGCCGCTCAACACGAGCGAGAAACCCGGTCAGGGGTTGGCCGGCGGTCCGTCGGGCAGACAGGGCGAGGCGTCCACGGCGTGCCCGAGGAACATCTCCACCTCCGCCATGTTCTCGGGGGCGTGCACATGACGCCGGATGTCCAGGTCGCGGATGCCCTGCTCCGGATACCGATCGCTGACCTCCAACCAGAAATGTGCGCGCAACCACTGGGTCCGAACGAGCTCGCGAATGCTCGCGTCCGACTGCATCTGGTCGTAGACGGTGGAGTAGTTTGTGCGGGCCCGGCGGAGGAACAGCTCCATGTAGAGCAGGAAGGCGACCGCGCCGTCGCGACCGCTCCAGCCAAGTGAGTCGATGGCGTCCCCGACAACCGCGGTGGAGGCCATGTCGGCGATGTAGCAGTTCTGCTCGTCCATCAACTCCGAGAATCCTCGTTGCCCCTGCTCACCGGTGAGGTAGGTGCGGCGGTAGAGGTCGGTGGAGTCGTCCGGGAGCATGGCGCTCAGCTCGCTGCGCGGAAATCCATCGATCCAGGGCGTCATGATCGTGCGGTCTGCGGTGATGTAATAGGCCATGTCGCGGTCCCAGATTGCGTGGCCGTAGTCGTAGAGATGGATTCCCTCGTGGATGATGACGCCAAAGCTCTCCATCAGCGCTGAGAACGACCCGGACTCTCCAAACTGGTTGAGCATCTGCTGGTCCTGGCGCACCAATGACTCGCCGGCGGGCCACCGGATCTGCAGCGCCTCGATGGCTGCGCCGCGCCAGTCTCCGCGGCTGAGGGTGGAGCGGGCGGGCCCCAGGTCGGCGCCGTCGAACCAGACCTCCTCGTAGCAATACTCGTCCGGATTTGGATCGGGATCGGGATCGGGATCGGGATCGGGATCGGGATCGGGATCGGGGTCGGGGCCCGGCTCTTTGTCGGGGTCCGGGTCCGGCTCCGGGTCCGGGTCCGGGTCCGGGTCGGGGTCCGGATTGTCGATGGGGTTG
>CALBXO010000553.1 GCA_937890335.1 uncultured Pseudomonadota bacterium
CCCCCACAGGCTTGCGCACCTGCAGGCGGCGAACCACCCGCGCTCCCGGCCCTGCCGGCTCCAGCTCGCCGTTGGTCCGTACCACCTCGGCAAAGTACTCCAGGGTGCCCGGCTCCCGGAGGGGCTCGGGGACCTCCGCGCGCCAGACACGGTCCCCGACGCGCGCCATGGGTACCGTCTGGTATTGCAGCGCGCCCTTGCGGCGCACGAGCATGCGCACAGACTCGGTCAGGCCGACTTCGGCGATGGCCACATGGACCTGCATCGGGTCTTCCGGCCACGCCACTGTCGGGCCGCTCGTCCTGGCGATGAGCCGCGCCGGCTCACCGGGCTCTCGCGGTTCAACGTCCGCGTCTCGCTGCCGCTGAACGTGCGCCCGCAGCATCGTCAATTCCTTGCCCACCTGGTCCAGGTACGGGCTGCTCGGGCGGGCGGCCAGGAACGCCTCCCAGACCTGAATTCGCTCGCTGTACGGCCGACCGAGCGTACGCGTAAACGCCGCCTCCACCGCCACCCGCTCGGGGTCCCTGGCGGGCTCCGCCGCAACCTCGGGCTCCAGAGTCGCCACCGGTTGCACCGGCTCTGGCGCAAACACCACAAAATCGCCGACGGCCGGGCGACGAGCGAGCGCGGACCCGTCGCTGGCGATGCTCAGGAGCCGGCCCACGTCGTCCAGCTGCAGCTCGCCAATCGGGAACCTGTCCACGAGCTTCTTACCCGTGGTTGGATGAACGACCTCCACTCTGCGGTAGACCTGCACCCCGGAGCCGTGGGGCAGCCCGTGCTCCGTGCCCAGATCCACAATGACCTCGCCGTCGTCCGCGACCTTGACCACCACCCCCTCCACCACGGCGCGATCGCCGGCGTAGACGGGCACGGCGCAAAGCGCCGCCGCGACAGCCGTTGCAACAAAGACTCTGTTTCTCATGGTTCCCCTCAGTTGAGCGCCGGTGACGGTCTCAGCACGGAAGGTGCCATCCGCTCGGGACTGCCTGCCTCGCGCCGACGGGGAACCACTCTGGAGCCGGCGAACATCGACACTGTCGACGTGGATCGAAGTCTTCAAGCCCGAGCAGACCCGGCCAGAGGCGGCGCCGCAAACCCGTGCGTCCGCGAACCGGAATGCCGAAGGTGCGAAGCGGACGACTCACAGGTACCCTGTCGCCGTGAGCAAATGGGGCGACAGAATGTGGCTCGTGATGGCCGCGGCACTTTGGGCGGCCGTCGGCGCGCTCAAGCTGCAGGTGGGCCGCGTCATCCCCTTTGACGCACTGGCGATGATCCTGCTCATCTTCGCCGTCTTCATCCGCGTGTTCCCGGTGCGCGGTACGGCGGCCATCGCGGCGCGCTGGAGGCCGTCCGGCAGCAAAGTCTTCTACATGGCGGTGGGCGCGCTGGTCCTCGCCGGGCTGCTCAGTGGCATCCACGCGGCCGAGTTCGCGATCTGGGCGGTGGAGGTCGCGACCTTCTCGTACATCGGCGTGATGCTCGTCGCCGTCGACATGTTCACCCACGACAAGGTGCAGCGCTTCCTACGCGTCGGCGGGTGGGTCTTCGCGTTTCTCTGCGGTGTTTTTGGCATCCTGTCCGTCTCCAACCTGCTCGGCGGCCCGAAAGCGTTCTGGTTCTACGAGTTCAGTCCCGTCCGCGGCTACACGGAGAAGTTCACGGGGATGATGCGCTTCGCGAACCAGTGGTCCGGCTATTTTGTCGGCATCTTCCCGCTGGTCCTGGCCTTGATCTTTGAGACGAAGACGCCGTGGAAGAGGATGCTGTTGATGGCCTGCGCGGTGGTCGGCGCGGCGACCGTGCCGGCCAGCGGCTCGCGCTCGGGGATCTTCCTGCTGGTGTTCCAGACGCTCGGCTTCCTCGTCATGTACGCCATGCTCAGCCGCTCCGGAAAGGCCATGTCCCGGCTGGTGTACCTGGCGCTTTTTGCGGTCGCCGGAGCCGGTGCGTACTTCCTGACCTACGAGGTCCTGGGCGACTCCGCCATCATCCAGCGGTCCTTCGGCGCGTTCGAGCTGGTGTTTGAGCAAGAAGAGTTTGCCGACAGCTGGCGTACGTACAACTGGACGCTGGCCTGGGAAGAGTGGCTCGAGCATCCCATCATCGGGATGGGGCTTGGCACCTTCGAGCTGTTCCACGACAAGCACGAGATCCACTCGAGCTACCTGAGCTTTCTGGCGGAGACTGGTCTGCTCGGCGTCACGCCCTACCTCCTGCTCATCATCATCCCGGTGGTGCAGATGGGACGCGCGCTGACCTACGGCGCCGCGCGGGGCCGCACGGACATCTGGCTCATCGCGCTGCTCGTCGCCGTCGGCACGCAGGTGATTTTCGCCATCCACCACAACAACACGAGGCACCGCCACGTCTGGGTGATGCTCTTGATGGGCTCGCTCTATGCCGAGGTCGCGGTTCGACGACTCAAATTCGAGCTCCAGACCGAGCGTCAGGCGCGCGAGCAACAGAAGGCTCAATGGCACCAAAAATCTGCCACATCTCTACAGTCGACATCTCCGCCGGAATCCTCCTGAAGAACCAGATGCGGTACTTCGCGGACCGCGGGATCGAGACCCACGCCATGGCGGCGCCCGGTCGCTACGTGGCAGAGGTTGAGGCGGCGGGCATCCCGTTCCACCCCGTGGGCATGACCCGGACCATCACCCCTGGGCAGGACCTTGCCTCGGTCTGGGAGATGGTTCAGATCCTGCGGCGCGAGCGGTTTGACCTCATCCACCTCCACACGCCCAAGGCGGTCCTCGTGGGGACAATCGCCGGGGTCATCGCCCGCGTGCCCCACATCTGGCGCACCATCCACGGGTTCTACTTCACGCGCGACACCTCCGTGGCCGTGAACACGTTCTTTGTGAACATGGAGCGCGTGGTGAACCGCGTGCACGGGGTCGTGTTCAGCCAAAACGGGGAGGACATCCCGACCGCGGAGCAGAAGGGAATCCGGGCCGCGAAGGACATCATCCTGCTGGGCAACGGCATCGACCTGACCCGCTTTGACCCCGCCCACGTCGACGCCGCCCGCACCAACGCCCTGCGCGCGGAGTACGGCATCGAGAAGACAGACATCGTGGCCGGCTTTGTCGGCCGCCTCGTGGTCCAGAAGGGCATGCGCGAGTTCATGGCGGCCTTCGAGAAGATCGCCGACGACCACCCGCGCCTCAAGCTCCTGCTGGTCGGCAGCGTGGACCATGACAAGCCCGACGGCGTCCCGCCCGAGCGCCACCTGCCCGCCCGACTGATGGACCGCGTCATCCAGACCGGCTGGCAGACGGACGTGGAGCGCTTCTACCCGCTGATGGATTTCTTTGTCCTGCCCAGCTACCGCGAGGGCTTCCCACGGACGCCCATGGAGGCCTCCGCCCTTGGAATTCCCACGGTGGCCACGGACATTCGTGGTTGCCGAGAGGCGGTCAAGCCCGGGGTGAACGGCATCCTCGTCAAAGACCGGGACGCCGACAGCCTGGCCGCGGGGCTGGCCACGATGGCCGGCGACCACGAGTTGCGCGCGCGCCTTGGCGCCAGCGGGCGCGCGCTCGCCCTGCGCGAATTCAACGAGGTCGACAAATTCGAGACGATCTACCGCGAGTACGCGCGGGTGTTTGGGCTGTAACCCCGGTGTGACCGTCCGTTCGCCGGCGCGGGACAGGAACCGATCGATGCCTGTCGTCGCGCGGAAGCGCTCGCCGACGCGACATCGATCCGATCACGCTCCCGGACAAACCAGACCACGCAGCCGCCGACCGCCACCTCCCCGACCCGCGCTACCACGTCCTTTCTGGCAATCCCCTCTCACTGGGTATCGCCCACGATTCGCCGTCAATTGACGAACCCTGCCCCGTGGCGCGAATCCTGCTAGGGTGTCCCGCGCGCGCCACGCCTCCCTACACGGAGGTTTGGACACACATGGCTGGTGCACGCGGCCAGGACGGGCAACGGGGTCCGAACCGCATTGCGCACCGGATCGGAGTAGGAGAAGAATGAAGTCGAAATTGCTGTTGGGCCTCTTGATCTCGAGCTGTTGTGCTCTGGCGCTGGGTTGTGGGGAGGATACCGTCTCTGCGCCGCGCGGAACGGCCACCGTCGATGGCACCTACCGGGTCACGCTGGACTTCCTGCCCGAGCGTCCGATCCCCGACCAGGAAGTGAGGGCCACAGTCACCGTGATGGCCGACGTAAAGGCCGTCGATACGGGCGATGTGACGCTGAGCGCAGTGGCCGGCGACTCCACCATCGACGACATCGAACTCGACAACGACGGTGACGGCCAGTGGAGCACCGACATCGCGTTCGGCGAGGGAACCTGGACCGTACGCGTCCTGGTTCGATCCGCGACCGGGTTTGCCGACTACGCCAAATTCACCCTCCGGGTCACCTGCGCCGGCGACGGCTCCATCGGCGCCACGTGCTGCCGTCCGAGCCATTGTGACGACTCCCTGTCGTGTGTCGCGGGCGCCTGCGCCGCCGACCTCGGCGGTGTGGACGACGCCTGCTTCGGCCCGGACGAGTGCGCCACCGGCAACTGCGAGGACGGTCTGTGTCGGGACGCGCCCAGCTGCACCGATGGCCGCACCAACGGCACCGAGTCCGACCTCGACTGCGGCGGCGACTGCGACGCCTGCATCCCCGGCCAGCTCTGCGCGGCGGATGCCGACTGCGAGGGACCCTGCATCGACGGCGTGTGCAGCGAGGGTGTGGACATCCTGGGCAACGGCGGCCACACCGCGGACGATGTGGAATTGACCCTCGTCACCGGGGGCATGGACGACCCCATGGACCTGGAGTTCCATCCCGACCGCACCGACGAGCTCTGGGTCGCAAACCTGGGCAACAACTCCATGTGGATTGGCACCGACGTCGGCCGCGGCGGCTCCAACGGACGCATGCGCCACGATCCCACAGGCGACCACTTCATGGTCTTCCCGTCGTCGCTGGCGTTTGGCGGAACCGGTTGCACCTCCACCGTCCAGGACCGCCCCTCCACCGACCTCGAGAACGGGCGCTGCCTCGCCACCGTCCACGAGACCGATGACCCGACCCCGTACACCGACGGCGCGCCGGGAACCTTCATGGGTCCCACGCTGTGGACCGCGGACAGCCAGGTCTTCGACGGCGGTCACGCCAGCCACTACGACATGCTGCACAACAGCCCCAACGGCATGGGGATCGCCTGGCAGGAAGGGAACACGTATTGGGTGTTTGACGGCTACCACTCGGCGGTCACCCGCTACGAGTTCCACGGCGACCACGGCCCGGGCGGCGGCAACCACGCCGACGGCGATGTCGCGCGGTTCGTCTCCGGGGAAGTGTCCCGCATGGCAAACGTGCCGTCCCATATGGTCTTGGACCACGAGACGGGCCTGCTCTACATCGCGGACACCGGCAACGCCCGCATCGCCGTGCTCGACACCACCAGCGGCAGCCGCGGCCGGAGCATCGGCCCCAACTACGACGGAACGCGCCAGTACACGATCGACGGCGCGGAGATCGGCACGCTGGTCGACGCGGCCGACATCGGCATTGAGCGTCCGTCGGGCATCGAGTTCCACCAGGGCATGATCTTTGTGAGCGACAACGCCACCGGCCGCATCGTCGCCCTGACGATGGACGGAGCGCTGGTCGACTGGCTGGACACCGGGCTCGGCAACGGCGCGCTCAAGGGCATCGCCTTCCACCCGGACGGCGACCTCTACCTCGTCAACGCCAACGACGACAGCATCTACAAGATCACGCCCAAGGCTGAGTAGGCGTCGCGCCCGACCCGGGGCGTGGCAGGGGGGATCCGCCCCTCGAGGCGACCGAGCTGGCATGGATGTCGGGAGATTGCCGCGATAGACTGCCCGCCATGCACATGCGCGTCGCTCTCCCCATACTGCTCATCGCGACTCTCCTCTGGACCGATGCCCTCGCCGCAGGGTGGGAGGTCATCAAGCAGGAAGACGGCATCGTCGTCAGCCGAAAGGAGGTTCCAGGCCGCGACCTGCCGATCTTCCGCGGAGAGACCGAGTTCGACGGGAGCATCTACGAATTGCTCGCCATCCTCGATGACTTTGGGTCGCATACCCAGTGGATGCACTCCTGCGAGGAGGCGTATGCAATCAAGCGCTACTCGGCCCAACGGATCCTGTCCTACTACCGGACCCGGGCGCCGTGGCCCGTCTCCTCGCGCGATGTCGTCATCGAGAACTCAATCGATCTCGTGACCGATAGTCACGCGGTGATCGTCACGTACAAATCGGTGACTTCTCCGCTGAAACCTGAGGTGGAAGACGTCGTCCGGATGCCCAGGCTACGCGGCTACTTTCATTTCAGGGCCCTCTCCAAAACCCGCACCTGGTTGCGGTACGAAGTCGACGCGGACGCCGGTGGCTCGCTGCCCAAATGGGTCGCGGCCATGGCGTCCGAGGACATCCCCTACCACACGCTGATCAACCTGCGGGACCGTCTGCCCGCAGCCCGCGGCAAGTACGAAAAGTTCCTCGACCAATGGGACCCAAGGCGCAACCCTGCCGCGCCCAACCTCTTCCCGTGACGTCTGCTGCGCACCGGGGAGACCGGCCTTCGGTTCTGGGCCCACGACAGGATCTGTGGCGGCATCCCCTCGGTCGCGGCATGGGCGCCCGTGCGTTCTTGGCGCAACCACAGCCATCGATCCCGTCATCACGGCAACGACGACCCACAGCATCGATGGCCTGTCCCGTGCACTCGCCCGCCTCTATGACCTCTACCCACTGGGATCATGAGCAAAGCACGACTGGTTTCGATACTCCTCCTGGGCACTTTGGCGCTCCTGCTAGGGGCTTGCGCCCCGGCCGCCACCGAGGGTGGTACCACGGACAGCGGCGGCATCGGGGACACCTGCGGTAGCAGTGCCGACTGCGCCATCCCGCTGCGCTGCCTCGCGCAGGGCGGCGGCGGCAACGTCTGCGTGCGGACTTGCGACACGGACGTCCACTGCGGCGGCACGCAATGCCTGCCTATCCAAGGCGCGGACTTTGGCTACTGCGACCCCGACGCCCAGCCGGGCCCCAATGGCGGCAACAACGGCAACAACGGGGACCTCAGCAACAACGGCAACAACGGCGGCCACGGCAACAACGGCGACCACAGCAACAATGGCGACATCGGGAACAACGGACCCAACCCGAACAACAACCCTGTCCCTGAACCCAGCTGCTCAGACAACCTGCTCAACGGGACCGAGAGCGATGTGGACTGCGGGGGACAATGTGGAGGATGCGGACTGGATCAGTCCTGCCTTGGTGCCTCGGACTGCCTGAGCGGCGTGTGCGACGGGGGACGCTGCGGCGAAGCCAGCGGCGACCTGATCGGCGCGGGCGCGAACATCGTGTTCGTCGCCGATCGTGGGCTGAGAATGCCCGCGTCCATGGCATTCCATCCAAACAATCCGGGTGAGCTCTGGGTGGTGAACCAGGAGGACGACTCCCTGACCGTCTTCCTCGACGTACACGGCTCCTCCCCCCGCGACCAACAGATCACCGACAGCTCAGCCCATTTCCTGGCCAAGGTCAGTGGGATCTCGTTCGGCGATTCGGGCACCTTCGGTACCTGCGGCGAGGCCCGCAACGACTACCACGGTCGGCAGGCGCCGGACGACTTCATGGGGCCGGTGATGTGGACCTCGGATCGGAACGCGTACACCAACATCGACAGCGCCTCCGACGTCCACCTGGACATGTTGCACGACTCCCCCAATTGCATGGGCGTGGCTTCCGCGGGTGGCAATGCGTTCTTTGCCTTCAACGGACTGAACTCCGTCATCGATTGGTACGACTTTCGCGAGCCCCACCACCCCGGCGGCGAAGACCACTCCGACGGGCTCAAGCGCCGCTACGAGGTCGATGTTCGTCGTCAGGCAGGCGTCCCAAGCGGGATGGTTACCGACCGCGCCTCGGGCCTCCTGTACGTTGCGGACACTGGCAACAACCGAATCATCGCGATGGACACCACCAGCGGAAGGCCATCAGGGACGATACAGAGCTGGCAGACCGAGCAGGACATGGAGCGCATGACTGGCGTCTCCTACGACATTGTCACCACCGCGGTCTCACAGCCGTCGGGTCTGGCGCTCCACAACGACACTCTGTACGTGGCCAACCACGCAGACGGCACGATCGCGGCGTTTGACCTGGACGGCACCGAGCTCAACCGGCTCGACACCGGCCTCGGATCCGGGACAATCACGGGCCTCGCGATCGGCAACGACACTCTCTACTTCATCGACAGACGCGCCCAGAAGGTGATGCGGGTCGAAGCTCCCTGACACGCGCTTCGTGAACGAGGATTGCGCCGGGCTTGACCCCGTCGGGTCGGCAAAATAGCGTCCCGACTCCACCCGAAACAATCCGTGCGCCCGCGCACACACGAGGCATAGAGGCAGTGACACAATCAACATCGGCAGCTACGGCAATCGCCGCCGCAGCTCTCCTGGCCGTCTGCGCGTGCGCGACGAGCACCCCGGAAGTTCGAGAAACGACCGCCCCGCCGGAGGCAACGGCCCAGCCCGAAAAGGCCAAGGCGCCCAGCTACCCCGCGCGCGCGGTCACCGGAGACATCAAGGCCGGAATCGAGCGGCACGTCGAAGAACAGAGCGTCGCCACGGACGGCCACTTCCTGCTTACGTTCCGCGACAAAGAGCTGAAGCTCAAGCTGGTGCGCGTCCACATCGAGTACCTCGCCGCCCTCACGCCGACCCGCAATTTTGCGTGCGTGGACCTCGTGGACACCGACGGCGAGGTCTACGACGTAGACTTCTTCCTGGAGGGACCGCCGGACGACATGACGGTGGTCGAGACAACGGTCCACAAGATCAACGGCCGTCCGCTCTACGCCTGGGCACAGCGCGAGGACCGCACATGGCACCGGGTCCCCATGGAAGAGGCTTCCTCCGCGCTGCTGGGCGTCGTGGAGGACAAGGACCGGTTTGAGTTTGTCTACACGCTGGAGCTGCCGGAGCTGAAAGCCGCCGCGCGGATGTGGCTGCCCGTCGCGACCAGTGACGCATTTCAGACCATCGAGAGCACGAAGATCACCGCGCCCGGCACACGGTCGATGGTGGACGAGCCCAAGCACGGCAACAAGGTCCTGGTGTTGGACCTCAAGCCCGAGGACAGCGGCAAAACCATCGAGATGCGCTATGTGGTCACGCGCTTGGAGAAAGGGTCCTACCCGGAGCCGCTGCCCGACCCCGCTGCGTTCCTGCACGAGGACCAATTGGTGCCGTTTACCGACGACATCCGCGCGCTCGGCGCCGAGGCGATCGCAGGCAAGGACACGGAGCTGATGAAGGGGCGCGCGCTCTACGATCACGTCATGGATCGCATGAGCTACAAGAAGGTCGGCGAAGGCTGGGGCAAGGGGGACGCGATCTACGCGTGCGACAGCCGCACGGGCAATTGCAGCGACTACCACGCGTACTTCATCGGCGTGGCGCGCTCCGTCGGCATCCCGTCCCGCTTCGCCGTGGGCGTGTCCATCCCGTCCTCCCGCAACGACGGCGGCATCAGCGGCTACCACTGCTGGGCAGAGTTCTACGCGGACGGCAAATGGTGGCCCGTGGACATCAGCGAGGCCGACAAATACTCCAACCTGTCCTCGTACTACTTCGGCCACCACCCGGCCAACAGGCTGGAGCTCAGCCGCGGCCGTGACCTGGTCCTGGACCCCGCGCCGGCATCGGGCCCCATCAGCTTCCTGGCCTACCCCCTGCTCGAGGTCGCCGACCGCCCCGTCCGCGTCAAACCAACCTTCAGCTTCACGCGCCTGCCCGCCCTCTAACACGGCCGCGGTGTAACGCTCGGAAACGCAAACTCGCTGGCAGCGAGACAACGACGTGCGCACAATGGGCCGTGCGGGCAGCAAACCTGGATGAGTCCAATGCTGTATGACGTTTCTGTTTCCATCGACGCCCCCCGAGAGGAAGTCTGGCAAATTCTGACCGACGTGAGCCACTGGCAGGAGTGGGAGCCCAATGTGGTCAAGATCGACGGCGAGGTTGCCGTCGGCGAGCTGCTGACGGTGCACACCCGCCTGAGCGAGCGGGCCTTCCCGGCCAAGGTAACCGTCCTCGACGGGCCCAAGCGCATGGTCTGGTCGTGGTCACTCCCCTTTGGGATGTTCAAGGGCGAGCGCGTGTTTGAGCTGACCGACACCCGCGAAGGCTGCGAAGTCTACTGTGGAGAGGAGTTCAGCGGCTGGCTCTTGCCGGTGTTTGGGAAGACCGTGCCGGATCTCAGCCACAGTTTCCTTGAGTTTGGTGCGGGGCTGAAGCTCAAAGCGGAAGGCCTGGGCAGCTTGAGTGGCTACCTGGAGCCCGAAGCGGCGGAGCCGGGCAGCCCCGCCTGACCCCAATGCCGATCCGTTCTGTTCGGTTTGCGCCTCGCCCCGGGGCGAGGCGCCCACGAACCCGGCGTGTTTCTGCAACGTTCTGCGTCAAACTGCGTCAGACAGGCCCACATCCCCACGCCTAGATTCAACCTGCTCTTGATGGGGCGGTTGACGGGCGTTTGCCCAAGATAACAGGGGCGCTCGCGTGGGTTGATCCGATGATCGGCGAGCAAAATGGTTCGAGACCTAGGCGGTCGGAGGAGGACGGGGTCTCGCCCCGTCGAGTCCGGCCAACGCAGGTATCGGGCCATTTGGCCGCCGAGGGCGGACCAACCCACGCGAGCGACCCTGTAAGGGATGTGAAATGAAGAATCTTCTGGGTGCTCTTCTGTGTCTTCTGGTGCTGGGATCCGTTGCCTGCGAGGCACCGGTGGCGCCGGAGACGGCTCTGCAAACACACGAAAGTCGCGAGCGGACCTACGCCGCGACCACCAACGCCGATTTGCCAAGGTTGGCGGGCCACACCTACGCGGCGGAGATTCTCTGGGAGGAGACGGGCGACCGCATGGTCTACCTGTGGAACTTCGACGCTCTGAACAGGACCGCCCACGCCTACTACTTCTGGCCTGAGTTCAACGTCTACGTAGAGATGTGGAACACGCCGTTTCGACGCGGAGATGGCGACGAAATCTTGATGGCGGTGGACCCTGAGGCGGGGATTGGGGTGCGGGTTCGGGCCGAGGGCAACGAACTCTACGTGGACGGCCAGCGGTCAAACCTGCGCTTCATGCCGAGCGGGCGCCGCCGCCCCGTGGCCATCCCGCTGTATCGAGGCCTCGGCAAGCCCACCAACGCGCAGCTCGCCGGGCGACGCTTCCGCCAACCGACTCTGAGTCTCCTGCCCAAGTACGACGGCTGCTGTGAGGACTGCTGCGCCGTGCACTGCGCCGTCGGCATCCCATGTGTGCTCGACATCCTCTGCTGCTCCAGCGCCGTCATCGTTCCCCTGCCCGGCCCGCTGCCCGTCCCCGTGCCGGTGCCCACACAGCCGGGCGCGTGCGGCGGCACCTGCCACTGCGAGTGCGGTGCCGACGATGGTGGCCAGGAGCTCCTCACAGAGATTCCGGAGTTCTACCGCTGACGCTGGGCCCGGAACCACCCGCCACGCGGACGGCAACCCCTCGGGCGTGCTTGGCCTGCGTGGCGCGGCCGTGCGATCGTGGGCGCATGATTGAACGACTCGTCCTGCTCAAGCTCAAGCCCGAGCACGCCACCGCCGCCGTCCGCGCGCGCATCGCCGAAGTCACGCAACGGTTGCTCCCAACGGTGCCCGGCGTGACGGGCGTGGCCGTCACCGAGGCCGCCGACGACGCGACGGCCCAGTCCTGGGACCTATGCCTTCACGTCCGTTTCGCGGCCATCGAGGACGTAGCCATCTACCTGCCGCACCCAGTGCACAGAGCCTATGTGGACGAGCACCTGGTCCCCGTGGTCGCCGCCAAATCAGCGCTGAACTTCCGCTGACTGGCCGCTGGGTGCAGGACCCAGCATCTGCCGGCAACCCGTTTGCGCGGTCAGATCAACCACGCAAAGGCGCCGCCCACCAGATAGGCGCAAACAATGCCCACGACGATCTCGATGGTGAGCCGCTTGGGCGGGTAGGTGGTCAGCAGCAGGCGGTCAAGATCCCGCGGCATGATCTTCACCAGGACGATCAGCGTGCCAAACAATCCGGCCTGGCTCACGAAGGATTCGCCCAGGGCGGGTTCGACCACGACGTAGACCCCTGCCCAGGCGACGCATTGAACCACGACGGCGCCCAGGATCTTGGCGATTGTGACGGGGCTCTGGGGGAGGACCCGCACGGACGGGTGACTCTCCTCACTGCGGTAGATCTTATCGACGATGGGATTGAAGAACAGCACTGCAGCCGCGATGAACCAAACAACGGTGGCCGCGGCGATTCCAAGCAGGACGTTGACGATCATGGGGGTCTCCTCGATGCTTCGGTTACTACTATGTCGAACTACGTCGGCAGCGTGTGACCCAAAATGAAGACCGCGTCGCGCTATACCCTCCTTTTCCGCAATGAAGCGTACGTCCACACCGAGCTGGACGAAGCAGAGCAGGCGCGTCTCTTCGGGGCATTCATCGCCTGGATTGACGATCTGAGCGAGCAGGGAATCTGCGATAGCTCCGACGCCCTCCACCCGGCCCACGACGCCGCGACAGTACGCCGCCGCGGCGAGACACTGACCATCGACGGCCCGTATGCCGAGACCCATGAGGCCATCAACGGCTTCGTCACCGTGACCGTGCCCGATCTTGCCGCGGCGCTGGCGGTCGCGCGCACTTGCCCGGGGCTGGGCTACGGGATGGCAGTCGAGGTGCGGCAGATCATGGACGTGGCAAAGCCCGACTGAACTCGTCCGCGCGGCGCTGGAAGTACGCGGCATCGCCGGCAGTCCCGGCCAGGGCGGCGGCACGGCGGAAGGCGGCCTCGGCCCCCAATGCGTCACCCGCCCGCCCCAGCAACTCTCCGCGCGAGGCGTGCCAGGGCAGGTGGTTCCTCCCGTCGAGGCTATCCAGGACCGCGAGGCCGGCCTCTGCCCCGTCTCTCCAACCAGTGGCCATCGCGAGATTCGTCCCCACCACTACCGACCGGCGCGCAGCATAGAGATTGTGGTAGAGCGCCACCAGGCGGTCCCAGTCGGTCTCACCGAAGCTCGGGGAGACAGCGTGACATCCAGCGATCGCTGCCTCCAATTGCAGGGGCAGCACGGTCTCGCCGTGGGCCGTCGCCGCGAGATGCGACAGACCCTCGTGGATCAGAGATTGGTCCCACAGTGTGCGGTCCTGTCTGTCGAGCGGAACGAGCACGCCGCCAACGCCGCGCCGCGCTGGAATGCGTGCGGCAGTCAGTTTCATCAGCGCAAGGAGGGCCTCGATGCGCCGGGTCGGGCCCAACCAGCCACGGCGCAGCACCTCAGCCAGGCGCATGGCCTCCCGCACAAGATCCTCACGCAGCGGCAGATCGCCAGAGCGGGCCTTATGCCCCTCGCTGAACACGGCGTAGAGCACCCGCAGCACACCGTCCAGGCGCTCCGCGGAGTGCTCGCGAAGGGGCGTCTCCAGTCGCGCCGCCAGAGTACGCCGAGCGCGCGACAGGCGCTTGCGAATGGTCGCCTCCGACGTGCCGAACAGAGCCGCGAGCGACTGGATTTCAAGCCCGCAGAGCACCCTCAGGGCAAACGCAACCTGCCCGTCCAGCGTCAGCGCTGGGTCACAAACGGTGAAGATCATCCGGAGGAGCTCTTCGTCCCACTCCCCCGGGAGGACCGCCTCTGGCTCGGGCGCTACCGCGGGCAGCGCATCGGACGCAAGCCCACGGCGGAGATTGCGCTTGCGCGCGTCGTCAACAAGGACGTTGCGCGCCACCGCCCGGAGCCAGCCGATGGAATTCTCGGGAGCCGCCTCAGCCCACTGCGTCTGCGCGCGCACAAACGCCTCGTGGACCGCCGCCTCCGCGCGCGCCTCGTCGCCCTCCCCGGCGCGGCGCGCCAGGGCCAGAATCAACCCGCGCGCGTGTCGCCGGTAGAGGGCTTCGAGATCCTCGCTCACGATGTCGCGACCCCCTTACCGGTTGGAGAGCTCGTGAACCGCAATCGTGTGGGCGACCTGGGCTTGCTCGGCGAACGACGGATCGATGCGGGTCATCATTTCAACAAATCCCGCATCCGCCGCCAGGGCCAGCACTTCGTCACGGGTCAGGCGGATGCGCAGGGAGCTGGACGCCTCCTCCATGCAGCCAATCTCGACGTCGATGGAGGTGTAGATCCCAATGGTCACCAGCTGCAGCAGACCCGCGCCAAAGGACTTGTACTTCTTGATGTAGCCTTTGTCCGTCGGACACAGCCGCTCAATGTCGTCAGTGCCGAGCCAAGGACTCTCGATGAACCCGACCCAAAGGGCCGCCTCCTCCTCCAACACCACTGTCTCAGTGTAGTCCCCCGCCAGCGCCTTGAGTGGGTTGACCCCGTGATACTCGGTGTGAGCACTGCAGGCGGTGAGACAGAGAGCGACGGCCAGTGCCAGGGCGAGATAGATCGACTTCATTGCATTCTCCGGATGGAAAGAGCGGACAGATCGTCCCATTGTGCGGGGACGTGGGTGAACGGCCTGGCAACCGTAGCCCAGAGTTAGGACATCCCAAGAATTATTCCACTATCGCGTAACGGACTGCAACGCAGGCCTCGTAGGCCACCCATGGGCTCATACAACGCGCGGCGGGCGCAGCGGAAGGAGACGTCAAAGGGCGAGACTCTCGATGGCCTTGGTGAGGCCATCGTCCGCGCCGGTGAGCGGGGCGTCGGACCGCCACACAACCTCGCCTTTGGCGTCCAGGAGCAGCGTGATGGGCAGGGTGCCGCCCCCGATCTCGCGCGCGACGCGGCCGGTCGGATCGCGCCAGATGGTAGCGCCGAGCCCCACCGCCGCCACGTAGTCGCGCACGGCTTCTTCGTCGCCAACGGCGTCCACCGAAAGGGCGACGACCTGCAGGCCTGGGTGGGCTTTGCGCAGACCCTCCAGGTGCGGCATCTCTTCGCGGCACGGGCGGCACCACGTCGCCCAGAGGTTGAGCAGGACGGGTTTGCCCGCCAGGGCTTTGAGCGAGGTCTCGTCACCGGACAGACTCCGGGCAGACACGTTCGGTGTGTCCCCGACCTTGACGCTGGAGGCCGCGGCCGGGGGCTTGTCGGCCGCGGTGGGCGCGGTGACAGGGGCGCCGACCAGGGACCAGGACAGGCGCAGCGCGCGCAGGGCGGTCACCGCACGCTTCTTCTCCTCACGGTTGGACGGCTCAACCACGTGGGTCCACACGACGTGAACGATGTCGTCCGCGACGCCGATCCGAGGAAAACCGCTGGCGCGCGCCCTGTCGATGCCCGCCAGATCGTAGCCAGGGCCGACTTTGCCGTCCGCAGACGCGCGGACGAGCCGGATCACCGCCCCGGGCCCCGCGCCCGCGATCCAGCTGATGAGCACTTCGCCCCCTCGCAGCGCGGCCATCCCGAGCCGCCCCAGCGGCGCGTCATCTCCGGTGCCCGCGTCCAGCGTGATCGGCGCCCCAAACGTCGCCCCGTCGTCGGTGGACCAGGCCACCTTCACGGCCGGTCGCTCAGCGGCAGACGTGAACCACGCTACCGCCAGGTTCGCACCGGTGGCCACCATCGCCGGCCCGTTGACCGGACAGCCCGCCGTCTTCCATCCGTCGGTCGCGACGGGAGCCGGCGCGGTCCATCCCGACGGCGTAGCGCGGACGATCGACGTGTCCCGCAGCTCCGCGTCGTCGCGGTCGCGATAGACCACAACGGGTCCGCTCCTGGTGCCCGCCGCCGCCGTGTTGCAGCAGTCGCACACGCGCGTGTCGAGCTCCGCCGGGTCCTCGATCTTGTCCGTGATCAGCGCCGTCCGCAGCGTCATGGCTCCCTTGGTCGGCTCCCCTGTGTTGCGCCCGTCGAGCCAGAACATGCGGATGCCCTCGGCGGTGGGGACGGTGGACACAAAACCGTGCTCCGACGCGGTGCCGTCGTCATGGGCCGGGCCCAGGACCCGCCACGCGCCGCCCTTGGGCTTGCGCGCCAGCCGGACCTCGTAGGAGTAGGTCCCCTCGCCGGCCTTCTGGGCCCAGTGCACAACCCGGCTCCCGTCGGCCCCAACGGTCAGCGTGGGTGTGTCCGCCCAATTGGCGAAAAACCCCTCACCCTCGTGAATCGTCTCCGGCGTCAGCCACTTCCCGGCGGCGAACCTGGAGGTCTTGAGGGCAGAGACACCCTCGTTGCCCCGCTCGACCCAGACCGCCTCGAGTCCGTCGGTGACGGAGACGTTCGGCGCCAGAGACCCCATGGAGGACGGCGGATCCATCCGCTGCGGTGCCATGACGGGTGCAGGCGCAGGCTTGGGCGCGGCCGTCGCAGCGGGTGTTGTCGCCTTCGGAGCGACGACCTCCGGACCGGAAGTCGAAGTGGACTCGCAACCGATGGACACGACGCCGCAGAGCAGCAGAGGGAGTGTTCGGTTCAAGTGGGCGCCTCGGGAGTGGGTGAGGCGTGTCTCTATCGCCCTTTGGCCGCCGTCTCAAGCGCGCGGTTCTTCTCGCCTGGCCATGCGGCACGGGCAGGGCTTAGCCCCGCGGTCACTCCCAGCGCTCCGTCAGGCCATTGAATGTGCCACGGATATCGCCAGCGCCGCCCTCCAGTGACCAACGTCGCACGCCACTGAGGCACGTCCCAGAGCGGTCCATCAACAACGCACTGCTCGCCCCGCGCAGCGCCCAGGGAACCGCCGGCTCCGGTGGGTCGAGAACCCCCTCCGGCCCGACAACCACAGACAGCCCGCCCTGACGAAGCACGCCCGACAGACCGGTGGCGTAGGCGGTCCCCGTGCGGGCACGCCCTCCGGGCGTCAACCCAGCGTAGCCGAGCGCCCAGACCGCATCGTAGGTGTGCGCCGCGAAGACAACGTCCTCGTCCCCGTTCGCCGCCTCGTAACTGCGCCGGAACGCGGCCCCGGCTGGACCATGGGCGCCCACGTCCACACCCACGAATTCCACGCGGTCCTGCACTCGGCGGGAACGCGCCTCCCGGGCCAGCAGCCCCTCGTCAAAGAACCCCGGTACCAGGACCCAGTTTCGCTCAGGGTGGGGGTAGCGGTCCTCTACGTGCGCGAGCACCTCAGGAGCGCTGGACCCCATCACCAACACGACACCGGCTCCATCCGGCGGCTGCGCGGCCAGCGCCTCATGCCAGTCGCCGTCGACCTCGACCACGGTGACGCCGGGTCCAGGCCCAAGCACCGACGTGACAGCGTCGGACATCGCTTCCAGCACGGGATTGCGCCGGTCCACCACGATCAGCAACGGGCCCGGAAGGTTGCCCTCGCCTCGACCGGGGTGGGCCACAGCCCAGATCGCCGCCGCTTTGGCAGAGTGGGTCTCGGGAGGCGAAAGCGTCCAGACCAGATCCCGGTCGTTGAGGTCGGAGAGGTGCGGCGCGGTGGCCGACGGCGACAGCAGCAGCGTGTCATTGCGCACGGCCCCGTTGGCGAGCGCCGTGACCTGCGTGCTCAGAGCGGGGCCGACGATCGCGTTCACGCCGAGCTCGTCGTGCAGGTAGGTGTAGAGCTGCTGGGCTGTCTGTGTGCTGGTGCCGGTGTTGCACACGACGATCTGCAGTGGCCCGACATGGGCGTTGAACTCCACGGCCGCGAGCTCCGCTCCAAGGAACATGGAACGTCCGACACCACCCAGGTCACCAGCGATGGGCAGGAGCACACCAATGCGTTGGCCGCCGTCTGGACCGACCACGAACGGGCAGGACCGAATCGGGATGACGCAGCTGTCGTCCGCCCCACAGATGGACCCGCCGGGACATGCCCCAGGGAGGCACCCAAACGTGACGCCGCCGGTGTCGTCGGCCTCGCCCGCATCGGCCGATCCGCCGTCAAGCCCCAGGTCCACAGGCCCGGGGTCCTCGCCATCGGGCCTGTCAGCCAGGTCGGTGCCCGTGTCCTGTACCTCGGGATCAACGCCCAGATCGTCGGCCCCGGAGTGATAGCGAGCGTCCTCGCACGCGGGGACGGCGAGGACGACCAGCACGATGCAGAGCGCGCGGCGCGTCACGCGACGTACTCAGCCTGGAAGACCCAGGCCCTGTCCGCGCCGGTCCAGCCCCCGTACGCCCAGCCTCCTTTGCGTTCCAGGTGGCCCACGAAGGCATCGGGGTCGGGAATCTGCTCCCACATCACCGGCAGGAACGTCGACCGGTGGCCCGCGCCCTCGAGCAAGAGCCCATCGCGGCCAGGCACCAGCGCCTTGAGAAGCGCCTCGCGGCTGCCCGCCTCGAGTGGCTCCGGGGGCGACAGGACCGAGATTGAGACCGTCAGCCCGTCCAACTCGGCCCTCGTCACCGATTCAAACCGAGGGTCCCGGTTGGCGGCCGCGTAGGCATTGTGAACGACATCGAGGACGAGTGGTCGCACCGGGCGGATGACACCGATGCACCCGCGCAGCCGCCCGTGATGCTTGAGCGTGACGAAGGTGGCGCGCTCCTCCTGGAGGGCCGGGGTGCAAACCCGAGGATCAACCTCCAGAAAACCGCGATCGACCCCGTGTTCCACGGCACGCAGCGCCATCTCAAGGAGCTGCTGCCTGTCGTCCTGGCTCAACGTCATTCGTCTGGCTCTCCCGGCGCGTCCCGGTTTGCAAAGTAGAGATCAATGAGCTCGATCGGGTACCCCGTCTTCTCGCAAAGCGCCCGCGCGCGCGCCTCACTGGCCTCGTTGAAGACGTGGGTGAGGAAGTACACGCCGACGCCCAGCACAAACCCCAGCGCCGCCGCTGCGTACGCACCGTAGTAGACCGCCTTGAAGGCAACCCCAGCCACCGCCGCGGGAAGCAAGTCGGCGAGCGTTTGCGCGTCCACCAGCACGGGGGGCCCGTTGATCAGGGCGGTGATGCCCATACCCAACGAACCCAGCGCCAGCAGCACCCAGAACGTTCGGAACCACGCCATCAGGGTGGAGCGGAAATCGAGCCCGACGCTCATTCCGCGGAACGAATCGTCGTCCTCCTCTTCCAACACGAGGAAGGAACCCACGGGGATCAGGGGGATGAACCACACGTGAAAGAACTTCGTGGCGACATGAAAATGGTCCGGCACTTCGCTGCAATCGCCGAACGTCCGCAATCCAAAGACAACCATGCTCTCTACCCGCTACTCGTCCGATGTCTGGACAACCCGGAACCCCAATGTTGCCTCACCCGTGCCCGGAGTCTTGCCTACCCGAGACGCACTGCGCGTGTGACAGGGTTGGCTCAGCACGCTGCCACCCCGCACCACTTTGGTGCGGGCCACCCCGTCGTTGAGGGGGTCGGTCACGTCTCCCGCCGGGTACGCAGCAAAGCTGTCCTCCACCCACTCCTGCGCGTTGCCGAGCATGTCGTACAATCCCCAGTTGTTGGGTTCCTTGCCACCGCCGTGCTGCACGCCGAGCAGATCGTCCGCGCAATACCATGCGATCTCGGCCAACGCGGGGTCGAACCGGTCGCATTGGGTGGTCATCTCAAGGTTGGCCACATAGGTATCGGTCTGCGTGCCGGCCCGCGCCGCAAACTCCCACTCCGCCTCCGTGGGCAATCGGAACCCGTCACAATCGGGCACCAGAGCCACCGCGCCGCGGCACGTATAGGAGCAGACCTCAGAACAGGGCGCCCCGATGTCTCCCGTGCATTGGCCAAGGGCATAGCAAGCCTCCAACCCCACCTGCTGCGAGGCCAGATTCAACCAGGCCAACACCTGGTGGTACCCCACGTTGGTGACCGGACACCCAGCACACTCCTGAGCGGGCCGCCCCAGAACCGCGTTCCACGTTCGGTTCGTCACCTCGCGGGCGCTCATGAGAAACCCTCGGGTCAACGTGACATTGCGTTCCAACTCGTTGTTGGAGGCACACGCGTTCAACTGCGCTGTACCTTGGATGAATTGTCCCGGCTCAATCGCAACAAACTCAAAGCCCGGGCACTCCTCCCCGTTCTCCACGCACGCGAGACCGTTGAGGCCCTCACACAGCCAGTTCCCAGTTCCACACAGCCCGCATGAGCTCCCCCGCGGAAACGGAAGCTGGTCACAGCCGCCACATTCGTTCGGCGGATGATCGCCATCGCAGATCACCCCATTCATCCCCTGGCACATCGTCGTGCCGCACTGCCCGCAGGGGGCGCCGATCACCTCGGCGATGAATCCGCAGCCCCCGCACGCGTTGAGATCGTGGTCACCCACACAATCGAGCTGGCTGAACTCATCACATTGGTACTCCCCGCAGTCGCCGCACCGGTCGCCGGGCATCGCCTCAAGCTCGCCGCAACCGCCGCACGCATTGAACGTCCCCGCGTCTTCGCATACCAGCGTTTCGCTGTTTGTGCAGCGCAGTCGCCCCAGGTCGCACACGCCGCACGGATCGTCGGGATGCCCCTCCAAGGGATTGCAGCCGCCACAGACATTCGCGCGATCGCCCACGCACTCGACCGCCTCGCCACTGTCGACGCATGCCCAGAGCGCCTCGTCGCACTCGCTGCACGACGTGTTCGGCGCGCCCATCAGCTCGGCGCAGCCACCGCACAGGTTCAAGGCCGCTTCCCCCTGGTCGCCCGCACACGCCAGCTCGTCCCCCTGACAGTCCCACTGTCCGGAGCCGCAGGCGCCGCAGGGATCACCGAGCGCGACCTCCAGTGTCTGACAGCCTCCGCAGGCATCGAGTTGCAGATCGTCACCGTCGCACTGCAGTGCGTTCTCGCCGTCGCAGCCCAGCGTGCCGCCGTCGCAGGTTCCGCAGGGGTCGCCGAGCGCGCCGTCGAGCGCCACACATCCGCCGCATGCGTTGGCGGTCGCATCGCCGCCGTCACCCCCACACCGGACGGCGTCAGGGCCGTCGCACTCCCATTGCCCGGATCCGCATGTGCCGCAGGTTTCGGCGGGCACAGCCGTCAGAAGACCGCAGCCGCCGCACACGTTGCGCTCCAGACAATCTGGCGCATCCGCCACGTCCGGGTCCCCGCGGTCAGGGTTGCGCGTCCCGGCCGTCCACCTCGACGTCCGCATCAGCGCCCGCGTCCGTCCCGCCCCCCGGCGCGACGTAGCCCGCGTCCACGCCACCCAGGCTGCAGCCCACGAGCAGACCGAGCACAGCCAGCCAACCGAAGCATCTCATGAACCCATCCGTACCCGCTGCCGGCGCGACCCCCAGCTTCCGGGCGCCGCCGAAAACCGGCCTGCCAACGACTTCCCGCAGGCGCCACAAGCACCGTGAGCGTCGAGGCCCCAGTATGTCAGTTCGTACCCCGCCCGGCCAATCACTCTCGCCCCGCACCCAGTGCACGTCGTCGAGCTGCCTTCCTCGTCGATGACGTTTCCCACGTACACGTGCTGCAGCCCTTCGCGCAGGGCAATCTCGCGGGCGCGCAGCAGAGTCGAGCGCGGCGTTCGCGGCCGATCGAGCATCCGATGATCCGGGTGGAACGCCGTGAAGTGCAGTGGAACCTCGGGCCCGAGCTCCGCCGCAACCCAGCGGGCCAACGCCGTCAACTCCTCGTCACCGTCGTTGAGGCCGGGGATCAGCAGCGTCGTGATCTCCAGGTGCGTGTCCGTCTCATGCCGCACATACCGCAAGGTATCGAGCACCGGCGCCAGCGAGCTGGCCGTGATCTTCCGGTAGAACGCCTCCGTGAACGCCTTGAGGTCCACATTGGCCGCGTCCATATGCGCGTAGAACTCAGCGCGCGCGGCCGGGCTGTGGTAGCCGGCAGTGACGGCCACCGTGGCGACGCCTACCGCACGGCAAGCCCGCGCCACATCGATTGCGTACTCCTGGAAGATGACCGGATCGTTGTATGTGAACGCGACGCTCCGGCACCCGTGCTCCACCGCAGCGGCCGCCAGGGCTTCCGGAGACGCTGCGTCTTGCAAAGTGTCCATCTGCCGCGACTTGCTGATGTCCCAGTTCTGGCAGAAGCGACAACCGAGGTTGCATCCAGCCGTCCCAAAGCTCAGTACGGGCGAACCGGGATAGAAGTGGTTGAGCGGTTTCTTCTCGATGGGGTCGATGCAGAACCCGCTGCTGCGCCCGTACGTCAAGAGCACCACCGCGTCGTCCTGCCGTGCTCGAACAAAACAGAGCCCGCGCTGCCCCTCGCCCAGCTTGCAGGCGCGGGGACAGACGTCACACTGCACGCGACCATCGTCGAGGGCGTGCCAATGCGTGGTGGGGTGTGCCGTCATCTCAGCACCCAGGCTCCGTATCCGACGACGCGCTCCGGGGACCCGGCCGTGTCGGACGAGTCGCGCAGGTCCAGCCGCTCAATCGTGCACTCTGAACCGCGCGCGAGCCGCAGCGCCGCCGCGAGCGGCAGCCAGCCACAGGCGTCTTCCGAACGCAGACCATCGCCGCGCAATGACTCCACGGCCTGGGCCGTACGAAGATCACGTTCCTGCGCGGCTTCGTGGGTCAGGAAGTGGCTCAGATCCGTACTGATCACAAACAGCGTCTCTGGCTCGCCCCAGAACAAAGCAAGCGCGTCGGCAACCGCGTCGACCTTCGCTTCGCCCACAACCAGTGGGAGCAGCTCGAACGGGCCCAGAGCGCTCTGCAGGAACGGCAGGTGGACCTCGAGGCCATGCTCCAGGCGGTGTGGCTCGTCGTCCACCTGCGCCAACCCAGCGTCCACGAGGGCGTCGACGCCGGCACGCCAGATGACAACCTCGCCCAGAGGCGTGGCAAATGCCCGGTGGGAGGGCGCGGCGACCCCGCGAAACCACACCCGGTGCGACGGACCCACCAGCACAACCCGGCGGTACGTCGCCTGGTGCCCCGCCAGCGCCGCATATGCGCTGCCCGCCACGGGGCCCGAATACACATAGCCCGCATGGGGCCCGACGATGGCGCGGGGACTGGCTGTGCCCGCCGGCGTAGCCATCCGCAGGAAGCCCTCGACCGCCGAGCGCAGTTCAGACGGCTCCGATGGATAGAAGGTTCCCGCCACAGCAGGCGCTCGTACGGATGCGTCCATGTCTTCAGTCCAACCCGAACATGGCGCAGATTACCGCTGCGGACCGGATGCGCCGGCGCAAGCGCCGCCGCGCTGTGTCCTCACGGTCGCGCCTCACTGCCCATACCGCCGGTAGCCTCGCAGCGCGCGGTCCTCGCACACGAAGCTGAGGCCATCCCCATAGATCCCGCGGTACTCGGCGTAGACGCCGTCACAGTCGGTCTCGTCGTAGTGGATGATCAGGCCCAGCCCGCCGTCGTCCAGGAAGGACTGCAGGTGCGCCTGCTCCCACCAGTTCTTGTCGTCGGAATAGGACTCGAATGTCCCCGACCCGAACTGTGCCGCGCCCTCGCGGGTGTTCTTTGCCATGCAGGCCATGCCCTGGGCCTCGACCCGGTCGCAGATGGCGCGGTTGTAAGCTACGGCCTGGTCCGCCGTGGCGGAAAACCCATACATTCGGCGGCTGTCGTCGTCGAAGGCCCAGTCCATATTGTCGAACTCGACCATGTCGCAGCCCCACTCACCCATCTGGTCCACGCGCAATCCCATGGCGGCAACGAGCGCCTCAGACGGCGTGTCCACAAAGAACTCACCTTCCCACTCGGCCCACGCTCGCGAGATGCAATGGGGCGCGATCTCGTCAAAGTCTTCGCGCCATTCCTCGCAGGTCCCCACGCTGATGTAGCAGCCGACCACGTTGCCACCGGCCTTGATTCGCGGAATGGCAACCCGCGCTTCGTCGGAGTCAAACGGGTCCAGGAGGACGTAGCAGTTGCGGGCACTGTCCAGAATGTCGCCGATGGAATCGGCCTCGAAGTTCTCCTGGTAGGCCTGGTTCCATGCGCAGGCCGGCTGCGTCAGTACGGGTGCGCCGTTGTTGGCGGGGCCGTTGTTCCCGCCGTTGTTCGCACCATT
>CALBXO010000554.1 GCA_937890335.1 uncultured Pseudomonadota bacterium
GTCTCGAGCCATTTGTCTCGCCGATCATCGGATCAACCCACGCGAGCGGCACTGTGACATGCGTGCGCGGCACGCCGGCTCCTCGGTGTACCGCGCGCGCCTCCGGCCGCCGGCTCGCCGTCGCGCGCGCCGGCGCCCCGACGACCGCTACCTCACGTGGTACCGGTTGTAGATTCGGGCCCAGCCCGAGGTAGGACTGCCTGCTCCGTAGACAAGATACGAGACGGTGTTCTCGTCGTAGGTCCCGAAGCTCTGGTTGTGAACCCAACCGATCACCAAGGTGGCGAGCCAGGGTTCGTCCTCTTCATACGTGCACTCGCCGAGGGTCAGATTGGCGTTCCCCTTCCATCGTGCGGACGGGTAGAGCTCGCACTGCCCATCCTTGAACCGGAGGTAGCCGCTGTAGGACTGCCCGTTGAACGCATGGTTGGGCAGGTTGATGACCACGCGCAGCTCGTCCATGTCGCCAGGGTCCTGGATCCAGAACGTGGCCCGCTGGGTGCGGGCCTCAGCGTCGGCGTCCGTGTTGGACACGACCTCCTCGTGAATGCCGGCCAGAATGATCGACGGCGGCACATAGGGAGCGTTCGTGGACGTGATGTCGAAACCGTCGCCCAGCGTGGTGGCGCGCTTCCAGAACGTGCTGACCGCGCTGTCTTCGTACCAGAGGACGGAGATCTGGTTGTCGAAGATATCTCCCCGGCGCGGGTCGAATTGGAAGGACAGGCTCCACGTCGCCACACCGTCCCCCTCCTCGATGCTGCAGGCCGCCAGATCGAGCTCGACCAGGTTGTTGCCGTAGGACGTGCTGATCTCGCGACATCCTGCAGGCGTCATGGAGAAGTAGCCCATCACGCTGTTGCCCTCGGCGGCGTGGGACGGATGGTTGATCATGATCAGCAATTGGCTGATGCGCTCGGAGTCCGCAAAGGTGAATTCCACGCGCTGCCAGTCAACGCCGGCTTCTACGTGGTCGAGCTCCACGTGGGTGTCGATGAGCGCCGCTGGGTCGGGGTAGGTGACCTCGCTGAGCACATCAAATCCGGCGTCCAGGGCCGTGACGCGCTTCCATCCCGTTTGGGCCGCGCCCTGCGCGTACCACACCGCCGAGACCTGGTTGTTGGCCAGCGAGCCGAACTTGGGGTCGAGAGTGAACCCGATCACAAACCGGGTGAGGCCTCCCTGCCATTGCCGGACACAGCTGTCCGTAGCAAGCTCGATGAAACCATTTCCGTATCCGGTGGACACCTCTTTGCACGTGGAGCGGTTCGCCAGCAGGTACCCGGAGTAGGTGCGGCCGTTCTGGCTGTGGGCCGGCAGGTTGATGATGAAACGCACCTCGTCGATGGCGTTGTTCGGGTCGATGAGACGGAGGTCAAAGGTCTGAAGCTGCTCGGCGTCGGCGAGCACCTCCACCTCGCCGACCGTGAAGGACGAGAACTTGGTCTGCGCAGCCGCGCTACGCGACACGAGAAGGGTTGCGAACAGGGCGACGCTGATGACCACTAGCTTGCGCATGGCGACACCGACGGAGTGCGACTGGCGGCTCACGCCGCCCGAGGCCCATTCCTCGAACGGCGTGGCGACCATTGTCCAGGTACAGGGTCCGCGGTGGATCCGCGGTGCGCGTCGGAGGCGTGTGGGCTCCCCGCAAGGGTGATGTGCGTCCCGATCCACGGGGTCGTTGCGGGTCGAAATGGGGAGCCGTTGGCAGCAGGACTCGGCGTGACCGAGTGGTTCGCTGCACCCACAATCTGAGGCTGACGCGACGCTGCACAAGCGGGTGTTTCTGCGTGTATGTCGATTTTTTCGGCACCTTTCAAAGGGGCTTGTCCTACTGCTCGACGGGCTCTGGGGCCACCCGGGCTCGTGCGCCACCCACCCGCCCAGTGGCGATTCTCACGCCGGGAACACGAGCGGGTCGCGGCTGGTTTAGTTGCGGTGACCCGTTCACAAAGGCACCATTCCGCAGTGCGCCGACTGCCCATCTTCCTGCTCGTTCTCGCCGCCTGCGAGTCCAGCGCGCCCCCCGCTGCGCCGGTCGCTACGGCTGCGCCCGCAGCGGAGGCCGCGGACGCAGCGGTGGACTCGCCGGGCGTCCCCGCGGTGCCTGCCCCACCGCCTGCGCCCGAGGAGGCGGCGGCTCCAGAGTCCGCAGGCACCCTTCAGCAGGCCCGCGATGCGCTGCGCCGGGGGGACGACGCCCGCGCGAAGGAGATTCTGGAAGCGCTGGCCGCCAGTTTGGAGGACAGCGACGACCGCGACGTAGCGAACTACCTGCTGGCGAGGTTGCTGGTCCCGACAGAACCGGCGCGCGCGGCCAAACTTCTGCGAGGGTTGCCCACGCCATTCGACGACGCCGAGGCGCGCCGGCTGGTCTGGCAGGCGCGCGCCGAGTTCGCCGCCGGGCTGGGTGAGGCGGGAATTGCCACAGTCGACAAGATCCCAGCGGCTCCCGAGCGCGACGCGCTGCGGATCAAGCGGGCGGAGGCGCTTCACGCTGCGGGGCGCGTCGACGAGGCCGTCGCGGGGCTGGATGGGCTGGGTGAGCCGCGCCTCCGAGCCACGGCCCTCGGCCTTATCTCGAGGTGGCTCGCGGGGTCCAATAAGGGGGCCAGTGAGGCCGCTGCGCGCACGCTGTTCATCGAGTACCCGGCAGAACCCGCAGCGCAGGACCCGGCGTTGCCTGTGGGTCTGGACGATCTCAGCGCCAAGGAGCGGTTCCGGCGGGCGAGCGAGCTCATGGACGCATGGGAGTACGCCAAGGCGCGGGAGGAGTTCCGCGCGCTGGGCGGCAGCCGCGCGTATGCCGGCCGCGCCCGCTGGAACATCGCCATCATCAGCTTGCGAAAACTCCGGGACGACCCCGCCGAGGCGGAGAAGATCCTCGCCCAGATCCTGCGGTTGAAGCGACACGGGAAGCGCGAGGAGGCGCTGTACCTGATGATGCGCGCTCAGCTCGTGCAGGAGCGATACGACCGGGTGCTCGCCTACGCAGACCAGTACGACCAGGAGTATCCGCGTGGCGAGTATGCCGAGCGCACGTCGTACTACCGGGGCTGGCTTCACTACGATCGTGGCGACTGCAAGAAGGCGCTGCCGGGCTTCAAGGCCTACCTCAAGAAGAAGCAGGCCAAACGCAGCCTCGTGCTCGGCTTTCGGGCGTGGTGCTACGTGCGAATGGGGCGGTGGAAGTGGGCCTACCGCTCGTTTGGGGGGCTGATCCCCGGTGGGCCCCTGACCGAGGGCAAAGCCCGGTATTGGCGCGCCGTGAGCCTCGGGGAGCTCGGCCGGCAGGCCGACGGGCGTAAAGAACTGCAGCTGCTCAGGGGCAAGTTCCCGCTGACTTACTACGACATGCTCGGGCGGCAATTGGAGGCCCGTTGGGATGGGCGCGACGAGCGGGCTTCGGCGCAGCCGTGGCCGGAGGCGCCTCCGCCGCGTCCGCTGCCCACCGACGCGGCCTGGGACTGGCCTCAGCTGCCCAAGGACGACCTGCGCTCTTTTCAGCGGGTTCGACGCCTTGTGGAGCTGGACGAGATCGACGCGGCGCGTGCGGCCTACGCGCCCATGCGCGGGTCCGTCGAGGCGCGTGTCGCGCCTGACAAGCGCGCGGACTTCACGCGATTCATGGGTACGCGAGTGCAGGATTTCCGCCACGGCTGGCGTGTTTCCACTGGGCGTATCTCCAACCAGGAGGGGCTGCCAGACCCGTCATCGGCCGACGCGTACCTGGCCTATCCCGAGGCCTACGCTCCCCTCGTGGAGCGGTTGGCCGGGGAGTTTGGTCTGTCTCCGCACTACATCTACGCGATCATGAGGCAGGAGAGCCGGTACAACCCAGCTGCGGTCTCCTGGGCGGACGCCGTGGGCGCGCTGCAGATGATCCGACCCACAGCCCGGAAGGTCGCCGGCGACCTTGGTGTGACGTTCGATCCGGAGACGTTCGCGCAGCCCAAGATCAGCTTCCGATACAGCGCACATTACCTGGCCAAACACGCGCAGCTCTTTCACGGCCAGCTCGTGCCCAGCGCCGCAGCCTACAATGGCGGCCCGGAGCCCGTGGCGCGTTGGGTCAGAAAGAGCGGTGGCCTGGGCCTGGCCCGTCTTATTGAGGAGTTCGAGTACAACGAGTCGCGCATCTACTGCCGGCAGGTCGCCAGCCATATGCTGCGCTACCTCTACCTGTACGAGCGCGACCCGGCCGTGCGTGGAAAGTACCTGGACGCGTTGTTCCCGGTCCGCATCAACGCCGAGCTCCCCGAGGATGTCGGCTACTGAGCGCCCGACTCATGGGCTGTGCCCTTGGCCTCGTCCAGCTCGGTCCGCACGATCGCGGCGAGCTCCTCGATCCGGTAGGGCTTTTGAAGGACGCCGCCCACGCCGAGTTCGACGCAGCTTCTGACGCGCGCGGTCTCCGAGAACCCGGTCACGATGACCACGCGTTGGTCCGGATGCCGGGCGCGGATGCCCCGCAGGGTGTCGAGTCCGTCGAAGCCCTCCTTCATGACCATGTCCAGCAGGACCAGGTCCACGGGTTCTTCCAGGAATCCTACGGCGGCCTCGCCGTCGGAGACGGTGTCCACGCGGTAGCCGAGCTTGCTGAGCACGCGTTGGGCGACGGCGCGCTGTTCCTCACTGTCGTCCACGACCAGGATGCGCTCTCGCAGATCACTGCGCCGCACCAGCGGACGGCTCGGCGGTGGGACGACGAGTTCGGTTGCCGGGCGAAAATAGAGCGTGAACCGTGTGCCTGCCTCTGGACGCGTCTCCACGTCGACGTGGCCGTCCGCATCGCGGACAACACCCCAGACCACGGCCAGTCCAAGACCGGTACCTGAGCGGCCAAGCTTTTTCTTGGTGTAGAACGGATCGAAGACGTGTTCGAGTGCCTCCCGGGGGATGCCGGGTCCGTCGTCGGAGACCTGGAGGCACACCCAGCGTCCCGCCGGGACGGCGTCGAACCCGATGTGCGGCGCATCGAATGTGCGGACGCCGGTCCGGATCTCGATGCGACCGGTCTCGCCGGCGGCCTCGTAGGCGTTGATGACCAGGTTCATGAGCGCCTGTGAGACCCGCGCCCAGCTGCCGGCAATCTCCGGGATGTCGCGGTCCAGCGCGGTCACCAACTCCACGCCTTTGTGCTCGGCAGCGCGGCGCTGGAAGTCGACGCTGCGCAGGTAGGAGTCGATGACGTCGGCCAGTTGGATGGGTCCCTGTTGGTAGGCCCCTCGGCCTGCCAGCATCAGCAGGTCCTGAATCACCGCCACGGCCCGTTGGGCGCTCTCGCCGATCGCCAGGAGGTCCGCGCGCAGCTCGCTGTCCTCCGGCAGGTCCTGGAGCATGATCCCCGGGTACGCCACCACAGGGCCGAGGATGTTGTTGAGGTCATGCGCGACGCCGCCGGCCAGCAAACCGAGCGACTCCATGCGGGCGCCGCGTGTGATCTGGGCTCGCAGTGCCTGTTCCCGCGATTCGGCCTCCAGTCGAGCCGAGATGTCCCGGAAGACGAGCACGATGTTTGTGCGCCCCGAGCGCTGGACGACGGCGTTGATCACAAAGCTGATAGGGACCTTGCGACCGTTCGTGCGGACGAGGTGACCAAACTCCTCGCGCAGATGACCGTCCCGCCCGAGGTCCTCCCAGCGAACTTCGGTACCGTTGCCGTCGAGCAGAGTGCACAGGTCGCCGATCGTCAAACCAGACACGTCCTCGTCCGCGCCCATCATATGGCGCGCTGACGGGTTTGCCGACGAGACCTGGCCAGACGGGTCCAGGATGCAGAGTCCGTCGCCAAGTGCCTGGAGTACCGCCTGGAGTCGGTCCCTCTCCACCGCGATGGCGGTCTCGGAGTTGCGTCGAAGCGTCTCGTAGAGCTCTTGCATCTCGCGGGACGAGAGCATCAGAGAGCGTTCCAGGAGATACCGCTCGCGATCCGCCTGCACGTGCGAGCGGTCTACCCCGTCAAGTAGTGAAGCCAGCTGTTCCGGGGTGGCCCCGTCCTCGGGGGAGATGCCGGCCTTGCGCAGTTGGCGGGCCAGCATCCGGTGGCGATCGGTCACGCCACCTCCCAGATACTGGTCAACGTCATCGTCTGGTTGTGAAGCTCGCAGGTACCCGGGGTCAGCGGAGAGATCTCTCCATAGGAGTAGAACCCGACCTGCCGCGTGCCTGCCGGCATGTCTTCCAGGGCCGCCTCGAGCTCTTCCTCGGCGCGCTCGCCCAGGATCAACCGGCGGCCGACGCACGAGATGGCCAGAGAGACGCAGTCGCCCTCGGGGGCGTCGGAGACACAGCCGCGGGCGTCACCCGCGGCGCTGGATGCGGCGAGGATCAGGCGGTCGAAGTTGGCCATCATCAGCCGCGCGCGATGGCCCTGGGGCACGTCACCGGCGAAGGTCATGGACTGGGCCTCCTCGTCGATGCCGAGGATGGTCCGCACCAACGTCTCCTCCGACTCGCTGTCGGGCCGGACCGCGAGCGGAAACAGCAGGCCCGCCGACGGCAGGTCATCGGCCCTGTCTCCGAGGTAGGTCCTGTACAGCTCCAGCGCGGGGCGGCCGTCGAGCTCGTAGAGGACGTTCCCCTCGGACCGCGTGATGGTCCGCTCGGGGCCAAAGGTATCCCAACCTCCGCGGGAGCCGTGACCGACGCGGAGTCGCTCGCCGTAGAAGCCGACCGCGGCAACAATCCCTTCCCGAGGCTTGCTGTCGCAGCACACCCACGTGCGCTCAAACCTCGGCCCATCTCCCGCCAAACCGCCGGTGACCACCACGGCCTCAGGCAGGGCGTCGTTGAGGCCGCGGGCGAGCTCAGATCCATTCACGTTGAGGCCATCACACAGCACGAAGACAGCAGTGAGCCCTTCCCCGGCGAGCGCGGTGCCGAGCGTCTGACCCGCGCCATGGCTGTCAGATGCCTGGCTCACGACGGCGCTGCTGCTCCGTACTCTGGTGTGTTTGAACTCGAGGGTGGCCGCGATCAGCGCGTCGTCGTAGACGGCGTCGTCGAGGATGTCGCCCGCCGACGAACATCCCAGGACGGTGCCATGACCGTTGAGCCAAGGTTCGAATCGGGCCGGGTTGTCGAGGAGGGAAGACGGTCCAAAGAGCAGCGTCAGCGTACGGTCGTTCGATGCCGAAACCGCAGGCGGATCCGGGCCATCGCGCTGAATGGTCACTCTCATTTTGCCCTCCCTTTCAAAACCGCGGTCCGGTCACCTTAGCGACTTTTGCGGGGTAGTAAAAAGGGAAGGGATAGCAACGGTACGCGCCGCCGAGAACCGGATTGCTGGCTATGTCACATCCGATCGACTCGACTCGCGGGTCATCAGCCGGCTCTACGGCGACGCGTTCCCCATTTGCTTGTCCGTCCGACCTGACTCCCAGGCCCAACGTTCACCCCATGATGTGGCGTTTCACGCGGCACACATCTTGCGTTTCAACGCCTTGTGAAACGCTGTGTCGTCAGTTGGCAGCAACGCGCGCGAGGTCCCCTGTGAACATCGATGTCCAAGCCCTGCACGAGATTGTGCGTCGTGAAGACGCGCTCCATGTATTTGGCGCCGTCTATGAGCAGATTGTTTGCGATTTCGCAGCCTACCAGCGCGCCGAGGACGAAGGCGCGCTGAGCGGTTTCTTCACCCGGATTGTTCGCGCGGCGCGCCGTAAGAATCCTGACGCGCAGGTGATGCCGCAGGTGTTCACGGACCCGACTGGGTCCGAGATTCGCGCGGGGGCCCATCATTTCTCCGTTGGGGACCCCGACGCGGCCCTGATGGTCCCGCAGGTCCTGGCCGAGGCCAAGGGGGCGGCCACCGACAGGATGGTGACGTATCTGCGCTGGCTGGAGCGCAGTCACGCGGGGGTGTCCGACGCGGAGATTGCGCTCGGCGAGGGCATCGAGGCGGTGACCGTGCGCGGTGGTCGCAAACGGGCGGTGGACTTCCTCCTGGATGTGGCCCACCGGCTGCGCCATCCGGCGCTGCGAATTGACGCCGAGCTTCCCTGTGCGCTGGCTCGGATCGCGGCGCTGCTCGGGAGTGGGGACGCGGACGAAGCCGGTCTCCTGCTCGAGGCTGCGCGAAGCGACCATGCTGAGGACCCCCGTTGGTGGAACCTGGCCGGTGTCCACGCCTGGCGCGGGTCGCGGTGGGATGACGCCATCCGTGCGTACCGCGAGGCCCTCTGTCTGGCAGACGAGCCGCAGCTGCGCGCGAAGATTCTCAACAACCTGGGCACCATCTCCCTGAGCCGTGACCGGTACGAAGAGGCCCAGGGCTTTTTCCTGCGTGCCACGCGGATCAACGAGGACGGTGTGCCGCTGTGGCTGAACCTTCTCTCGGTGGCGTCCCTACGCCGCGACGTCCAGGACAGCCGGTTCTACGCGGCGCGGCTGGTGAAGGCGCTGCGGTCGCGAGGGTGCACGCAGGACGCCCGTGCCTACGCCGCGCAGCGGTTGCGGGAGAACCCGAACTACGCCTGGGTGCGCAAGACGTCGGCGTGGCCTGGGATTGCGCGATGGATGAGGTCAGCCCACGGCCGCCCGGTCGGTGGCGGCGTCGCGCTCAAGACTCTCGCGCTCTCTGCGGTGGTGTTGCTCTGCGCCACTTTGTTCGCCTGCGGCCACGCGGAGGAACGGCCTTCCCTGGAGTCCGTCGATCAGGAAATCTCCCGCGTGGATGAGACCAGCGAGGACCCCGATGGAGACGTGTGGATACGGCCCAAGGCCCCCGAGTCCCTGGATCTGCCTTGGCTCGCGCAGGGCGAGGGGAGTAAGCGATCCGATTGGTCCGGGGCGGACCTCTCAGGAGTGGATCTGACCGGCGCCGATCTGCGCGGCGCGGTGCTGTGGGGCGCGGATCTCACGGGGGCGAACCTGGCCGGCGCCGATGTGCGAGACGCCGATCTCTCCGACGTGGACTGGGGTGACACCGTGTGTCCCGACGGGTCCAACAGCGACAGCCATGAAGGTAGCTGCCTGGGCCATCTGGACCCCGGCAGCCTGGTGATCGTCGGCGGCTGACGCCGACCGTGCGCCGGGAGCGCCCGCAGCAGCAGCTCAGTCGGTGAAGAAATCGACGAGCGCGTCGTGCTGGGCCATCGCGTCCACGTACCCCATCTCAATCAGGCGCGTGGCGTAGAGCCCGTCGAACACGATGTAGCTGAGCAGGTCCAGCCCCCGGTCCGGTCCCGTCGCCATTCGTCGAACGATCTCCGCGGCAGGTCCCGCCCCCCAGAATGACTCCGGGCTGTCGTCGGCGATCTCGCCCACCATCTCACCGATGTCGCGGCTGGGCCGAATCAGAAGGTGGTCGACCCGGCGCAGACCGGCCCCTCGGACCTCCTTGACCAGCCGGTCGAGGCGCCCCACGAAATAGGTCCCAAAATTCTCCTCGACGAGGTCGTGGATGTCATTGAAGTGTTCCAGCAGCTGAAGGTCGTACTCCAGTGGGTCGAGCAGGAAGCCGTTGAGTAGCTTTCCCGCAAGCTCGAGGATGCCGGGATAGACGTGGGGGTCAGTGACGACCTCTACAGTGGGTGACTCGGGTTGCGTTCGCAGGGCGATGATCATGACCCGGTCCGCGCCCAGCCGCAGGGCGGGGGTCACCGGCGTGTTCTGGCGCAGCGCGCCATCGCAGTAGAATTGGGCGCCCACCTTTACCGCGGGAAACAGCAGCGGAATCGCGGCGCTGGCGAGGCAGTGGTCGGCGCGGATTTCCACGGGGACCGCGACCCTGCGGGGGTCCATCGTCCAATCCGGCACCCCGTCCCGGTTCTGCACAAAGACAATGGTCTGCCCGGTGGAGACGGCGGTCGCGGTCACACTCAGAGAGTCAAAGTGTCCGGCGTTGAGGTTTGGCGTGATCCCAGCCCAGGGGATCTGATCCCGCACCAGCCGGTCGATGGGGGCGGTGTTGAGCAGCCCGCCCATGCGCCGATCCGTGCGTGAGAGTTCGCCGGGCAGGCGACCTGCCACAAGCGAGGAAAGCACGCCCATCAACTCAGAGTAGGGCAGATGCAGAATCTCGGACACACGGATGGCTTGCCACACCGCCTTGAGGCCGCGGATGCCGGCGGCCGGGTCGTCGGACGTCGCCGCGAGCCAGGCGGCGTTCAGCGCCCCCACGCTCGTGCCTGTGATGATGTTGAAACGGACCGGGCGCCCGAGGTGCCGCGGCAAGGTGCGCAACACATAGTCGAGCACGCCCACCTCGTAGGCGCCGCGGGCGCCTCCGCCCGACAGGACGAGAGCTCGGCGAGGGGTGCTCACGGGGTCACGGGCGGTCGTAGCCCTTGCCGCGGTTCTGCGCGTTGCGGCCCTGGCGGCCGAGGCTCCAGCCGGGGGCGTTGGCCGACGGGCCCCCCGTTGGGGCGGCGCGCTGCGCGTTCTGATGGCGCGTGACCCGGCCAGCCGTTCCGCCGAGGGCCACGGCGTCGGCGGCGAGAACGCCGAGCATGCCCAACCGTCGCGGCGCGTCCCCGTGGGCACGGCGCCCCACGGTATGTGCCTCGGCAACCCAGCTGCTCAGGGCAGCAGCGGCGGGCGCGATGTGCGCGTCGATGTCGGTCTGCTCGGGGTGGACGTAGTCCTCAGCGACGCGCCACAGCTTCTGCAGGAGAGCGTGGCCGCGCTGGAGGACGTCCTCCACCGTGCGCTCGGGACCGATCTGGGCCCGCAGCTCCGCGTCGTTGCGCAGAACCGCCGTGAGGCGAGCTGCCTGCGCCATGACGCTGACGGGATGGTCGTGAAAGTGAATGTCTACGCCAGTGACCGTCTCCGCGATCGAGTTGTCGCCGGTGGCGCGCCGCAACCTGGATCGGCTGGCCTGAAGCCACATCTCCACCTCGGTGGCGGCGATGTGGACCAGGTGGACAGCGCTGGAGTCGTTCTGAAGACTGGCGGCGTGATGGACGACCTCCATCGCCGCCTCGACCGCCGCCTGCCCCTTCTTGTGGAGGGCGTCGTTGTACTGTGCGCTGGTGAGCCCGGCCCGCACGTCGGCCAGGTGCTCGACGGTCTCGATGAAGAGGACAGCCTCAGAGAGGGTTGCGTAGATCGCTTGTGCCATGGGGTCCTGCCGAACGTGGGTCAGTGCCGCCGCCACAGCGGCGCCCACGGGTTTACTTGCTCAGGAGCATCGCGGCAAGCATCACGGTGTCCTGCGCCTTGGTCAGGTAGTAGTCCGCACCGACGGAATGTGCCTCTCTGGAGGAGGCCACGGAGCCCTCAGCGGTGAGCACGATGGTGCACCCCACGGTGGCTGGGTCGGTCTTGAACTGCTGGCACAGCCGCTCGACGCCGCGGGTGATGTCGAGGATGAGCATGCGCGGTTGTTGTTGCTCAATTGCGCGGGTCAGGGCCTGCGCGGAGGCATGGGGGATGACGATGAAGCCCTTGCCGCGCAGCTCTCGCACCAGCTCTTCCTGGCGTCCAGGCACTTCCTCGAGGACGTAGATGAGCGCGGTGCTCTCTTCGAGCAGATGGCGCACGATGGGGGACAGATCGGTGAGCAGCGCGGTGTTCGGCAGCACATGACCGGCCCCGGCCTGCCGCCCGGCTTCCACATCGACATGGCCGTTGGACACGAGCAGAACGGGGATGCTGCCGGTCTCCTCGTTGCCGGTGAGCGCCCGGCAGGTGTCCAGCGCGACCTCGGGGTCCGACTGGTCTACGATGATGAGCCGCGGTCGATCCGTGGCCGCCATCTTTGCGATGCGTCCCACTTCGGCGATGTCCATCTCGAACATGCGGTAGCCCTCGCGCCGCAGCACGAGTCGATACAGATCCTTGGCGTCGTCGTCGGAGCACAAGAGGCATACGGGCGGGCCGTCGATGACCTCGCCGTCGTAGCGCAGCAGCGCGACGGTGACGTTGTCGGGGGCGCCGCGGCGGTTGGTGAGTTTGACGAGGTACTCGCAGACCGGCTTGGGATCTACATCGCGCTCGACGGACTCTGCGACTTCCTGGTCCGCGACCACTGCGGTCAGTCCATCACTGCACAGCAGCACGTAGTCGTTCTGGCGCAGAATCACCGCCTCCTCCAGGAGGTCGATGTTGATGTTGTCGCTGCGTCCGAGGCTCTGCAGGATGACGTTGCGCTGGGGGTTGGAGTGGGCCTCGTGCGGGGTAATCATCCCTGCCTTGACCATCTCCTCGACGAAGCTGTGGTCGCGCGTGAGCTGCCGGATGCCGCCGCCCCGTATGAGGTAGGCGCGGCTGTCACCGACATGGCCCAGGTACAGCTTGTTGCCCCGTACGAGCCCTACCACGCAGGTCGAGCCCATGCCCTCCCTGGACGGGTTGGCCTTGGAGTCCGCATGGATCGAGCGGTTGGCGGTCGCGATCGAGTCCCGGAGGTCCACCATGGCGGACGCTTCGTCGTCGTCGGGGCTCTCCTGCAGGTTGGTGAAGAACTCCTTGAGAGTCTCCACCGCCAGCCCGGAGGCGACCTCACCAGCAGCGTGCCCACCCATTCCGTCACAGACGGCGATGACGTGCTGACGGGCGCTCTTGAGAATCAGGAAGGCGTCCTCGTTGTGATCCCGACTTCCGGGATCTGAGATCGCCCACGCACTGATCTGAATTTTCTTCTTGCTTTTAGGCCGAGCCATCTACGTATGTCTGGGTTGAGCAGTGATTAGATGGCCACAACGCCCCATCTGAGTCAAACCAATTGTGGCTCAGTCGATGGCAAAGGCAAATCCCCTCGAGTTCTTTGAACCGCGCCCCTCCCGGAATTAAGTTGGGCGCGGGCATGTAGAACTACCGCAGCGCGAATGGCTCGCGAGGCGGTGACGCGTTTGTTCCGGAGGTCAGGTGTCCGAAGCGTATCAATTCCTCGCCAAGGGCGGGGTCCTGATGATCCCCATCCTGCTGTGCAGCGTCGTGGCGCTGGGAATCTTTCTGGAGCGCCTGTGGGCGCTGCGGCGGGTTCGGGTCATCCCCCCGACGTTCGTACAGAAAGTGACCAAGCACATCCACACCGGTGACTTCGACCGGGCGCAGGACCTCTGTGATCGGTCTCCGTCGGGGGTCGCGTCGATCGTCGGGGCCGGCCTGCGCCACAGTGGCAAGGACCGCGCGACGATCAAGGAGGTCATGGAGGAGTCCGGGCGCCGGGTCGCGTCCGACCTCGAGCGCGGCATCGGCATCCTGAGCTCCGTGGCCGCCATCGGTCCTCTGCTGGGGCTGCTCGGCACCGTCACCGGTATGATCAAGGTCTTCCAGCGCGTCGTGAACCAGGTGGGCGCCGACGGTGGCGGACAAGTCAACGCAGGCGCGCTCGCGGGCGGCATCTGGGAGGCGCTGATCACCACAGCTGCAGGGCTGAGCGTCGCGATCGTCGCCTTCCTCATGTTCAAGGCGGTGACGAGCATCATCGATCGCCTGCTCGTGGAGATGGAGGAGCGCGCGCTCGACCTCGCAGAGAGCATGGTGGGAGACGCCCACGGCGTGGTGACACCGCTCAAGCCCAAGATCGTCAGGGCCGAGGAGGAGGGCGCGTGAACTTCCGCGACACACGCGGACGCAAGCGCGTCGAGCCGACGCTGGATCTCACACCGCTGATCGATGTGGTGTTTCTGCTCCTGATCTTTTTTCTGATTACGACGAGCTTCGTGCAGTCCGACGACCAGCAGCTCCCCCTGAACCTGCCGCGCGCGGCCGCCGGAGAGTCCCCGACGCAGGGTGAGAAGGTCACGCTGTTCGTGCAGAAGGACGGGAGCCTCCAGATTGGCGATGAGCAGATCCGCGCCGGTGAGGTCCGCAAGCGGCTCGAGGAGCTGTTCAAGGCAGACCCCAGCGTGCAGCTCAACGTCAAGGGAGATCGCGACACGGCGTACGGATCGGTCACGACCCTGATTGACGAGGCCCGCGAGGTGGGGTTTGAGAAGGTCAACCTGGTTGTCAAGCGCAAACAGCCATGAGCGCCGTGATGGACGGCCCTGACTCAACCGACGCGGAGCCCGTGAGGGCGGAACTCAATCCGCATTGGGACCTGCTGAGCGGGATCCACGTGCGGCGGACCCGGCTGTTCGGGTTTGGCGGTGGGGTGGTCGGGGTTGCCGCCGTGGCCGCGCCCATCGTCGTCGCCCTCCGGTGGGACCCATCCGTCTTTCAGACCGCGCTGGTTGCCATTGGAACCTGTCTGGTGGGACTCGCCGTGCTCCGTACCCTCGCCCGCAACCAGGCGGAGGGGATGCGCCATCGCGTGCAGAGTTACTGCGACGCCCATGGCATCGAGCTTGAACTCCTCGTCGCGGCTGCGCGCAGAGTGCCGAGTAGACTGTACTTTTTTGCCGCACTCTGGGACGGGGCCGAGGTTGACAAGAAATAAGCCCTCTGCTCCTATCTGAAGTGATTTTGACCGTCGTACACGCGCCCCGATGATTGCCGGGCGCTGGCGCAACGGCGGATGTAGATGTTCGAATGAGAGGTATTGATGACCATCCTCGAGAAGCCGCGGCTGATCGACGCTGACGAGCCGTCGAACCCCGGCGACGAAGATTCGCGCGTCACGGCCGTTGATGTCTTCCGCCGGACCTTGGAGTCGGGCGGAGTCAAGACCGATTTTGACGAAGAGTTCCACGGACCCTACGGGCTCGATTTTGTCGTCACGCGCATCCGCGGCGTGCACGCGCACGTGAACCTCGGTGTTCAGGTCGTCATCGACGCCAACCAGCTCGAGACCCAGGACGCGTTCCTGGAGATGAGCCGGCGAGGCATCGTGCACAAGAGCATGTACCTGGAAATGGACGCGCGCACGGTGACCACGGGGGCCATTCCGGTCGCCATCGCCGCGTGTCTGTCGTTCCTGTTCGATCGCCGCTACCAGAACTTCAAATCGATTGGCCTGCGGGTCTTCGAGGATTGCACCTTCCACTACTTCGACGTGGAGGAGAACGTGCGCCGCCTCAAGCGGGAGACGGTGACGCCGGGGCAGTCGGTCGGTCAGGAGATGACCGGCAACATCATCGCGTATTTCACCGACAAGGGATTTGGCTTCATCGAGGTGGAGAAGGACCACAAATTCTTCTTCCACATCGCCAACGTCATCGACGACGAGCTGCGCGCGCAGCTGCCGGCCTACCAGCCGGGCGACGACATGCCTGTCGTCTTCAAGTTTGGCGGGCACGACGGCAAGAAGTACCCCAAGGCGCTCGACGTGAGTTTCGACGCCGACTTCGAAGAGGACGAGCCCTTCGAGGACGAAGAGTACTGAGCGGACCGCTCGGTAGCGTAACCTGTACAAGAAATCACTTGACATCCGTGCAGCGAGTGGCCAGACTCGCTGCCGATGGTCAAGCACGTCTCCAATCCGCCCAACCCTTGGGAGTCCACCACGGTCGAATGGATCGGTGAACCCCCCGACGCGCGCCTGAAGATCTACGAGGAGGACGCGAAGTCCGCGCTGGCGCGCAACGACAGCCCAGACCTGAACTTTCGCTGGAGCCTGAACCCGTACCGAGGGTGCTTTCACGCCTGTGCGTATTGTTACGCGCGCCCCACGCACCAGTACCTGGGGTTTGGGGCAGGGACGGATTTTGAGCGGCGCATCGTAGTCAAGCGCAACATCGCAGCCCGGCTTGAGGAGGCGTTTGAGAAGCCGGCGTGGAAGGGCGAGCTCATCGCGTTGTCCGGCAATACAGATTGCTACCAGCCGCTCGAGGCGAGCTACGGGCTGACGCGGGCTTGCCTGGAAGTCATGGTTCGCTACCGCAACCCTGTGGGCATCATCACCAAAGGGTCGCTCGTGCGGCGCGACGTGGACCTGCTGGCTGAGCTCGCCGCGCACAACGCGGCGCGGGTGTACGTCAGCATCTGCTTTGACGACGCGCGACACGCCCGCTTGATCGAGCCCGGGACCCCGCCGCCGGCGCAGCGTTTTGAGACGATGCGGTACCTGGCGGACGCGGGGATTCCCGTTGGGTTGGCGCTCGCTCCTGTGATTCCAGGCCTCAATGACAGCCAGATCCCCGCCATCCTCGAGCGGGCGGCGGACGCTGGGGCGAGCTCCGCTTTCCTGGTCCCGGTACGACTGGCAGCGGAGGTGCGTCCGGTGTTCGAGTCGCGGCTTCGGGAGGCGCTTCCGGAGCGCGCGGACCGGGTCATGAACGCGCTCGCTGAGATTCGGGACGGGGACGTGGGTGAGGCCCGGTTTGGGCATCGGATGCGCGGGGTCGGGCCTCGGTGGGCAGCGGTCTCGCGGCTCTTCCGCGTCCACTCGCAGCGCTTGGGACTGGTTCGAGAGCGGGACGCAGATGGGGCGCCTGCGCAGACGCCGTTCAGGCGTCCTCGGGCCCAGATGGATCTGTTTTCATGAGATCGGGTCCGGCGCAAGGCCGGGTTCAGCGCTTTCCGGGGGGCGCGGGGCCGAGCACGGAGGGGTTGAGTACGAAGCGGGCGGCGTCATCGTAGGAGACCAGACCCTGGCGGTACAGCGCGGCCATGGACCGGTCCATGGTCACCATGCCCTCCCGCATCTGGGTCTCGAGGATGGAGTGGATCTGGTGGGTTTTGCCGTCGCGGATGATGTTCCGGACCGCGGGAGTCCCGATCATGATCTCAAAGGCTGCGACCCGGCCCGCGCCCTCGGAGCGAGGCAGGAGCCTCTGGGAGACGACGGCGATGAGCGAGGAGCTGAGCTGGGTTCGAATCTGGGTCTGCTGGTGCGGAGGAAACACGTCGACGATGCGGTCGATGGTCTGCGCGGCGTCGTTGGTGTGCAGGGTGGCAAAGACGAGGTGACCGGTCTCCGCCGCGGTCAGTGCGGCCTGGATCGTCTCCAGGTCGCGCATCTCTCCCACCATGATGACGTCGGGGTCCTGCCGCAGGATGTACTTGAGCGCCGCGGAGAAGGAGAGCGTGTCGGCGTAGACCTCGCGCTGGTCCACGGTGGCCTTGATGCTGGCGTGGGAGTACTCGATCGGGTCCTCGACCGTGACGATCTTGCACGCGCGTGTCCGGTTGATCCTGTCGATGAGGCAGGCCAGCGTGGTGGTCTTGCCGCTGCCGGTGGGGCCGACCACCAGGACCAGCCCGTGGGGCTTGTCGGCGAGGCCAATGACGACCTCGGGCAGGCCGAGCTCCTTCGGGTCGGGGATGCGGATTGGGATCGTGCGCAGGGCGACGGCCATATGGCCCTTCTGCCAGTACGCGTTGACGCGAAAACGGTGTCCGTCCTGGAGCGACAGAGAGAAATCGAGCTCCTTCTCCAGCTCGAAGATGCTGCGCTGTCTGCCGCTGAGGATGGAGTAGAGCAGCGAGCGGATGTCGGTGCCGGCCAGCTCGCGACCGGGCAGTCGGTGCAGAGAACCGGAGATGCGGTAGATGGGTGGGCGTCCCTCGGACAAATGCATGTCCGACGCACCATGTTTGACGCTCAGGCTCATGAGCGTCTTCATATCGTAGTCTTGGATGGGTCCCGCGCGGCCGTCCCCACGGAATGCGTCGATGCCGACCTCCACGCCTTGAATGGAGAGGCGGAACTGGTCTGGATTGGACGCGTACGCGATGCCCACATCGGCCGAGATCAGCTTGTCCTGGTGCAGCTTGACCAGGGATTGGTTGAACGTGACGACCGACGGCGTGTCCTGGCTGCGCATCCAATCCGCGATGTCTTCCAGACGCTGTTCGCGGATGAGGCGAGAGACGGCCGGTCCGGTGGTGAGCAGCTCGGTGGCCGGGATGCGTCCTTGACCGTCGGCGCGGGGGATGAGGCGCTGGCTGATGACGCCTCGCAGGCACAGACTCAGGTCGAGGCAGGCCTGGTCTCTGAGGTGCTCAGGGTAGAAGCCGAGGATGCGCTGGAGCGACTGGACGGTGTCGATGGTGTGCAGGGTCGCCAGGACGAGGTGTCCGGTGAGCGCCGCGGACACTGCTGTCGTCATCGACTCCATGTCCCGCATCTCGCCGATGAGGATGACATCGGGGCTCTCGCGCAACACGTGCCGCAGCGCCGTTTTGAAGTCCGCGGTGTCGGCGCCGACTTCCCGCTGCGTGATGCGGCTCTTGAGCTCTTTGTGGACGAACTCGATGGGGTCCTCGACGGTCACGATATGCGCGTGACGGGTCGAGTTGATGTGGTGGACCATGCCCGCCAGCGTCGTGGATTTTCCGCTACCCGTCGCGCCGGTGACCAGCACAAGGCCGTCCCTGAGATCGGCCAGGTCGGAGATCGCGGCGGGCAGGTTGAGCTCGTCGAAGGAGACGGCGCCCTGCGGAATCGCACGGGCGACGATGGCGGGGTTGCCCTGCTGCCGGTGGACATTGAGCCGGTACCGTCCGCCGGACGCGGGGGCGTACCCACAGTCAAGGTCGCCCGTCGTCGCGAAACGGTCCAGTTGGGCGGGCGTAAGGATGCGGCCGAGAAACGTGTTGATCGCGTCCGCTGGGGTCACCGGCAGGTCCAGCCGGCGCACGGCGCCCTTGACGCGGATGCTGGGTATCTTGCCGCCGGAGACAAACAGGTCCGACGCGTTCATGCGGCCCATGGCCGCCAGGAGTTTGTCGAGGTTCACGGGCTCTCCAGGCGGATTCGGCTGGGATTACTCAGCGATGGTGGCCGACGCGAAGAAGTTGTCGATCTTCTTCTGCTGGCTCGAGGTGAGTTTGGTCGGGTGGATGATGGCGAGCTGGTACTGCTCGATGCTGATCTTCTTTGCCTTCTTCTTGGGACGGTACGCGATGAAGATGCGGGAGGTCATGGTGTAGCCTCGGCCCACGAAGTTGACCGGCGACTGGAACTCGCGGCCTTCGTAGCCGCCGAGCGTCACCTTCTTGCTGTAGATCTTCCGGCCGCCATTGAGGGAGCCAATGGCACCGTCAACCCCGCCCTCGAGGGCGTTCTTGATGTTGAAGTCGCGCCGTTTGACCTTCTTCTGGAAGTGTCCGTGGATGGACGAGAAGACAAAGTCGTCCTGGTGCTCGTGCAGCCAGGTGTCCTGCGTGACCGGACCGATGGCCGTGTCGAAGGTGCTGGACTGCTTGCGGGCGGTGCCCGGGAAAGTGACCGTGAACCGGGCCGAGTCCATGCTGACCGAGCTGGTGGTCACCTTCTTGGGCGGCGCGCCGTCGTTCTTGAAACCGGACTCGTCGTCGTCGTCCTTGTCCGCCTTGCTCTTCTTCTTGTCCTTCTTCTTGTCCTTCTTCTTGTCCTTCTTCGGCGCGTCGACCTCGGGAATGTCGAGGTCGCTCGAGGAACCGGACGGGCAGCAGCAGCCGGCGAGCCAGAAGGCGGCAAGGGCGGAGACGATGATCTGACGCTTCATGAAAACTCCTCAGTTGTGTTCAAGGGAAACGATGTTGGGGCTTCAGGTCAACCATGGCGGCTTGCAAACGCGCCCAAGCCGCCGATACGGTGCGCCGCATGTCGCTGAAAATCGTCACCTGGAACGTCAATTCCCTGAAGGCCCGCGCGGACTTCGTCAGCCTGTTTCTGGACGAGGAGTCTCCGGACATCCTCTGCCTGCAGGAGCTCAAACTCGAAGAGGACAAGGTGCCTCGGGAGCTTTTCGCGTCGCGCGGGTACCATCTGGCGATTCACGGCCAGCCCCAGTGGAACGGCGTATTGATCGCGTCCAGGACTCCGATTGAGGAGGTGGCGTGCGGTCTTCCGGACGGGGACGACGGACAAGCTCGACTCGTCGCCGCCACGACGGCCGGTATCCGGTTTGTGAACCTGTACTGCCCGCAGGGACAGCGGGTCGATAGCCCCAAATTTGCCTACAAGCTGGGTTTCTTCCGCGCCCTCAACGCGTGGCTCCGAGCCAATTGCGACCCGGCGTCGGGGCTGGTTGTGCTGGGCGACATCAACATCGCGCCCACGACGGACGACATCTGGGACGCGGAGAAATGGGCGGGCACACCGTCCTTCCACCCCGACGAACACGAGCTGTACGGTCAGCTACTGGATTTTGGCCTCCACGACGCCGTGGCGCCGTACATCGAGCCGGGCACCTTCAGCTTCTGGGACTACCGGGCCGGAATGTTCCGCTTCAACCAGGGCATGCGCATCGACCACATCCTGGTCTCCGCGTCACTGCGGGGGCGTGTCACCGGCGCGGTCATCCATCGGCCGTGGCGCAAGAAGAAGGAAGGGTTGACCCCCAGCGACCACGCGCCCGTCAGCGTGGTCATGGGCTGACAGCTCGCGTCGGACCGTGGGGAGCTGCGCGGAGTCTGCCGCTGTGGCCTACCGGATCAGGTGCAGGAGCTCGTCGCGGCGCTCGGCGTATTCGTCGTTGTCAGGATCGAGGTCTGCGGCCTTGTTGAACGCGTCAAAGGCGCGCTTGAGACGGCCCCGGGTGGCGAGCTCCTTGCCGAGCCGGAAGAACCGCTCCGCGGAGCGCACATCTTCGTCTACGGGCAGCGGTGTGGAGTCGCCGTCTCGCGTCAGGAACCTGGGCAATGTCTCGGACGTCGCCGGCAGGAATGACACGGACTCAGGATGATTCGCCACCGCCAGGCGCGGGTTGGTGGTTCCGAACGCAGGAAACTCCAGCGTGGGTCGGCCACCGGTTGGGACGCTGCGCGTCGCGAACGTGACCCGGGCCAGCTGGTGCTGCGGGGCTGGGCTGAGCACCGCGTAGCGCAGGTCCAGTGCGAGACACAGCACCCGCCCGAATGCGCATTTGCGCCCACTGACTTGCTGCACCGTCTGTTGCCCCGTGCAACGACCGGCGAGCATGGTCATCAGGTGCGGCGCGGGTCCAGAGGTCCGTTGCAGGGACTCCGTGGCCACCGGATAGAAGTCGGCGACGCGCAGGAGGCGGTCGGCGATGACTTCGATGGGAGCCTCTTTGAGCAGACCCGGGCCAACGAGCGTGCCCACAGGGACGAATTGCTCTACGCGGTCTGGCTCGGCCTCGCCGGTACGCAAGACGAATTGTCCGTCCGACCAGGCAAACGCGGCGATGATGTCCTGGGCCGTAGCCCCGCGGGTGTAAAGCCCGATTCGGCCGTCGACGACGGCGATGGCGATGGTACGATCGCTGCGGACATTGATCCTGCCGGTCCATTGCGCGGCCGCAAGGTCCGCCAGGAGCTGCCCGAGCGGTCGATCAGCCAGGCGTCCAGCTCCGGGCTGGTCCGCGACCACCTCAACTTGCCAGTACTCACCCATCAGCCCCCAACCTCAGTGCATCCCCGCACCACAAGCTATCAATTCCACCCCTGGCGGGCAACGTCTTGCGTCATCGGTCGGCTCGGTGCAGCCTTGGGCTGCAGGAGTTGGGGCACCGCTCGCCCCGAGGGAGACTTGAACGCGTTCGCCAGCCAGATCCACCTGATGCACATGGAATTCCCACGCCGCGCGGTTGCGCTCGGCCTTGTCGTTGTCGTCCTTGCCGCAGCAACTCCGCTGTCGGCGCAGGAGGCGCTGTCAGCTCCAACGACGCAAGCACCCGATGAGCAGCCCGTCGTTGAGGAGACGGCGGATCCGGACATCTTGAGCAAGACGTTGAGCCTCGGGGGACTCGGTGTGGTGCACGCCGCGGTCTACACGTGGGCGTATTTTGCCTGGTACAAGGGGCGGAAGAAGACGGACGAGCTGATCTTCCGGGACGAGGGGTACTTCAGCCTCGACACCTACGCTGGCGGGGCGGACAAGTTTGGCCACATGTGGTCCAACTATGCGCTCAACCGCATCACGGCCGAGGTGCTCATGGCGGGGGGCTGGACACCCGCTGCAGCGTCACTGATTTCGACAGTGGCGACGTCGACGTTCTTCGTGCTCATTGAGTTCAAGGACGGCTACCACGCCGGGTTCGGGTTCTCCTGGGGCGACATGCTCTTCAACACCATGGGCGAGGCCCTGGCCGTGGTGATGGTCAACTACCCGGCGGTGGACGAGATGTTCGACTTCCGGGTGGAGTACAACCCCACCGACCTGTACCTGGAAAAGTTGTACAACGACGGGGTCGTGGACGCCGCCGAGGACTACAGCGGCCAGACGTTCATCCTGGCGTACCACCTGGGCAGCATCGAGCGATTGGCGGCCAGTGATCGATGGGGCTGGCTGCGGTACTTCGACGCGACCCTGGCGTTCAGCGCGGGCAACTTTCTGCCAGAGCCCAAGGATCCGTCCATCTTCCGGGAGCAGGACCTGTTTGTCGGGTTTGCCATCAATGTGCAGGAGATCGTGGACCAGTCGTTCTACCCGAACCCGGTACCCGGCCAGCGATACGCCGGCGCGACCCACCATGTGGCCAGCTTCATCCCCGAGCTGTACGGCGTCCCTTATACGAACCTGCGCCTGGCCGGTTTCCACAGGGAGGCGGTGCCGGATTTGTTTGGGATCTCATTCGACGACCTGGAGCCCATCGACACCGCACAGGTCGAGTAGCGCGATGTCCGCGGCCTGGCCTAGCCTCGCGCGACGGCCCGGTCGTCGAATGGCAGCCGCGCCTCTCCGACAATCTGATAGCGCTCGTGACCCTTGCCGGCGATGAGGACGACGTCTTCAGGCCCGGCTGCGGCGACCGCCGCCCGGATTGCCCTGGCGCGGTCGGGCTCCACGGTATGGGGCCCGCGGACGCCGACGAGGATGTCTGCAATGATGTCCGCCGCAGGCTCGGTGCGCGGGTTGTCGCTCGTCACGTAGAGTTCGTCGGCGAGCTCGGAGACGACTGCGCCCATCAACGGCCGCTTTCCCTTGTCGCGGTCGCCGCCGGCGCCAAAGACGCACACGAGCCGCCCCGAAGTCAGGGGTCGCACAGTCTCCAGGACCCTGCGCAGCGCGTCGGGTGTGTGGGCGTAGTCCACAAAGACAGTGGGGACAGTGCCGGGGACGGGTTCCAGGCGCCCCGGCGCCGGTGTCGCGGTCCGCAGCGCGGCGACGGCTCGCCGCAGCGGGATGCCGGAGAGTACGGCCATGCCCAGCGCGACCAGAGCGTTCTCCAGGTTGAACGCTCCGACAAGTCCGACCCGGAGGTCCAACACGCCGCCGCTGGTGTGGAGACGACACGCAGTCCCCTGCAGGCTGGATGCGATGTCCGACGCGCGAAGGTCGGCGTCGAGGGTGCCCACGGTCAATTGTGGGCCTCGGAAGGTGGCGGCGAACGCTGCGCCGACGGGGTCGTCCGTGTGAAAGCAGGCGCGGCGTGCGAACTGGGTGAACAGGCTCGCTTTTGCGTTGCGGTAGGCCTCCAGATCACCGTGGAAATCCAGGTGGTCGCGGCTGAGGTTGGTGAATCCTGCGACGGCAACGCGCGTGGACGTGAGCCTGTGGGTTGTCATCGCGTGGCTCGACGCCTCCAAGGCCACGTGCGTGCACGCTGCGCCACGCATCTCGGCAAAAAGGGCTTGGAGGTCTACGGACAGGGGGGTCGTAAACTGTGTGTCGCGGACGACCTTGCCAAATCGCTGCTCCACGGTCCCGATGAGGCCGGGGCGCCGGCCGCAGGCGGCGAGAATCTGGTACAGCAGCCACGCCACCGTGCTCTTGCCGTTGGTGCCGGTGACGGCCAGGACCCGCAGCCCCCGCTGCGACGGGTGGCCGTGGTACGAGGCGGCGGCGTGGGCCAGGGCCTCGGCGCCATTGGGGACACGAAGCCATGCGATGGGGTGGGTCCGCTGCGTCTCAGCCACGACCGCGACCGCGCCGCGGGCGATGGCCTCGGCGACAAAGTCGTGTCCGTCTTCCCAGAGGTCGCGGACCGCTACGAAGACGCCGCCGGGCGCCACCTTCCGGTGGTCATAGAACACGCCCGCGGTGATGTCAGCGTCGCCGTGCAGGCGTGATCCGGGCAACCTGCGCGCGAGGGTCCGCAGTCTCATGACGTCTGTTCGCCAGCGGGATCCCAGTGCACGAGCACTAGATGACCTCGGCGAAGAAAGCACGCCACTCTCCTTGCGAGCGTGATCAG
>CALBXO010000555.1 GCA_937890335.1 uncultured Pseudomonadota bacterium
GCGCAGCCGCACAGCGCACTTCTTGTAGTCCGGCTCTTTCGAGATCGGGCAGAACCGACCCAGAGCACAGCGCAGGCCGTGACCAAGGCGAAGATCGGCCATCTAGCACGAGAATCGCGCCGCGGCCCGGTCTTAGAATGGCAACACAACATCGGAACCTGCCTTCACTTCCCAGGCCAACTCAAACTCGCGTGTCTCGCGCCCCTTCAGGTGCACGTCTCGCGACAGGAATCCGTCGCGCTGGTCCCACTCCCAGCCGACGGCGTCGGTGACGCGCACCTTCACCGCATCGATCTCAGACACCGGAACACGCTCGACCACATGAAGCGCGCGGGCGTCGTCCGAAAGATTGGAGACGAACACGAAGACCCGGCGCGTGATCGTCTGCGTCCCGAGCACCGCGGTCCGCTCCCGTTCATTCTTGAGTTTTCGGCGCACACGAACACCGTCATCCGGGCCCATGCCAATCTCAAACGGTTCACCCACCGCCGTGAAGTCAACCCGAGTCCTGCCGACAAAGCTTCCCCCGCGGGCAATGTGCGCGGGACCCGCGAGCATGGAGTGCCCGCCCGTTAGCACACCGCGCGCCGCGAAGTGCGCGACCGCGCCGAGCTCCGGGTACAGCACGCGCCGCACGGTCACAGGGATCTCTTGCTCGCCCACAGAGACGCGGTGTGGCTCCCCCGTGGAGGGGAGGTCCACCGCGCCGGGGGAGTGCAGCAGGACCGGCGTCCCGCCATCGTCCACACCCATCATCTCGGCGGCGCCGCGTCCATGGGCACGGGCGGTCTCGACGCTCATGTCGCGGGATTCCACGTGCACGGACTTGCGCTCTTCGTCGCTCTTGCGGCGCGCGTGAAGGACATCGTCGCGCAGACGCGGGGCCCCCGCCGCGCTCGCGGGGCGCGCCGTGGAATACCGCGCCTCCACGCCCGTCCAGTCCTCGCCTGTGATCTGCCAGGAGGTCGCCATCATCGTCCAATGCAGCGAGTCTGCCCCGTCCACCTGCACCAGGCGCAGGAGGTGCTCCGGTCGCCACAGCGCCGCCGGGGTGCGGTAGGTCAGCTGAATCTCGATGTCGCCGGCGACCTCCGTGTCCAACTGCACTTCGATCTCCGCCACAAACTCCGTGCTCTCCGCGCGCGCCGCGGCGAGAAGGTCGCGCGCGTGCGCCCTGGCTTTGGCGGTCTGCGTGGTCTGCCAATGGGCCTCGGAGCTGCGCGCGGACAGGGAGGCACCCTGCTCCAGCACACTCTGTCCAGCCTCGGCCCATTGCCCCCGCAGATCGCCGCTGAGGGTCGGCGCACGGGTGACCGAGGTAAGCCATGCGGCGAGCAGGGCCCGCGACCGGGCCAGACTGGCCTTGGTCCGCGCCGCAGCCTGGACCGATCCTCGGTGCGCGTCGTCCGCCTGCTGCACCGCCGCATGGAGGTCCTGCGCCGGGTCATCGGGTTCCGCCACGCGCACGCGCACGACCCTGGCCGCGAGAACTTCCACGCCGTCCGTGCTGACACGCACCTGAACCGAGCGATCGTCCACAAAGAGACTCACGCCCTCAATCCGCACGCGCGACACGCCACTGGACAACGACACTGTCGACGTGCGGACCACTTCGGCGCGATCTTCAAAAAAGGTCACCCTGCGCGGAGTTGAGGGCGTCCGGAGCTGCTGTGTCTCAATCACGACGATTCCCTCCCACGATCTCCAATTTGGCATCCAGGTCTACGGCATACCGGAAGGACACCATGGCGGTCGCGCCAGCTTCCAGGCGCACCGTCCACTGCAGACCGCCGCGGACTGGCTGGCCGCGCTGCGAGCCATCGTACGATTCTGCCGCCGGCTCAGCCTCGACGCGCGAGATTTCAATCTCCTTGTCGTCCGACACGGGGACCCGGTCGAACACGTCCACGTCGATGGCCTCGCCGAGACCCGAGGCCAGCTCGATCTCCGCCTCGTGCACGACATGGGTCGTCCCGCCAAGAAGGCCCTTGCTGGACTCTCGGGCGCGCATATTTCGGACCACCGTTACCCTCTCCTCCTGCCCCAGGCCCACGCGTATGACGCCGCCTCGGTCCACGGTCTCGAGCGGAGAGGTCCGCAGCAGCGCCCCGCCCACGAACACATCGATGGGCCCCGCGAGCAGCGGCGCGCCAAATGGATTGTCGATCTCTATCTCGCGGTAGACCTCGCAGGCCTCCACAGGAACGCAGCGCAGACGCGGCCTGCAGCCAACGTCCTCCTGCACGACGCCGATGCGCCGAGCGACGCCATCAGAGGCCATGTCGCACAGCGCCTCCCCCGCCCAGCGGTGGTCAAACGAGCCCCGGGTGCGCAGGAGGTCGGAGACGCGCGGTGGAGCCACCAGATTGCCGGTCGGCCCCGTCGCGAACGTCGTCTCACGCTGAGAAAGGCGGCCGCGCCCTCCCGCCCTCGGGTCCCGCAGGACGAGCCGATCAAAGTTCAGCCAGCGGTCGGCGGGTGCCTCTGGCGGCGGCGGAGGGGACCGCGTGGTGCTGGCGGCGTACGCTTGTGGAGCCGGTGCGCCGCCAGCGACGAACAAGCTCATCGACGACGTGCGCTCCAAAGACTCCATGCCCTCGGACTCGTAGGCGGCGTCGTCCGCAGCCAGGTCGTCGTGAAGGGAGGCGCTCAGGCGTTGTGCCCGCGCCTTTGGCGCGGGGCCTGCACCGGGCGCCCGCACCGCACCCGAGGCCACCGGCGCGTCGTAGTGGGCAACAGCCCCCCTGGATGGCATGGCGGCGGGCGGGGGTGGCGCCATGGGCTGCGCCGGCGGTGCCATGGGCTGCGGCGACGCGGCCGCGCCTCCGACGGTGGCGAACGTCCCGTCGTGCTCCATCGCACGCTCGTACCCGTCAAACAGCGCGTCGAGATCGTCCGGGAGAGGGCGAAAGCCCGGCCGCCGACGGCTCTGCCGCCGGCCCAGCCGCCAGGATTGCAGCTCAGGCAGCGCCAACTCGTCCACCAGATCGCCTGTGCAGAGGGCCAAACGCACGCCCTCCCAGTCTTCGCCCGTGGCCTGCGCCACAAACGCGTCGACGCCAAGGGAGCCCGCCCGGCTTCCGTCTTGCAGTCGCAGCGCGTAGGCCGGCCACCACTGCGCACGCGTAACGGTATAGCTCACACGGACCGCCGTCAGCGCCCCGGCGCCCTCGCCCAGGGAGATGACGAGTCGCCGCGTGGGTGTCTGCGCATCGCGCGTCTCCTCGTGGGTCGCCTGTCGCCAGCGCACCTCCAGCTCCGCGCATTGCCGCTGCACGGTCTCCAGCGCGGCCATCACCCCAAGCCACTGCGACTCCATGGAGTGGGTCAGGCCATCCACCAGCTCGATGGCAGCGCGCGCGTCCGAGAAATGCGACGCCGGGTCCTTCGCGAGACGACGCGGCTTCCATTCCGGCGCGAGCGGGGCCTCCAGCAAATGTAGCCGTGCCTGCTCCAGGTGCTTGCGCTCCGCCAGCAGGTCGTCCCGCCGGCGGAGCGTCGCGTCGAGCTCCTCGCGCAGCGCGCCAGGGTCTTCCAGTGACCGTGGGAACTCGAGTTCGGTGCGGACACCCGTCACCACCCGCTCCCCTTGCGCGTCCGCCCGCAGGGAGCCGGGCTCCAACCAAGGAGTCGCGCCCAGGACCACCAACGCCACGGGCCCATGCGGCAACTCCGCGGGGAGCGTCAACGTCCGGCGAACCACGGCGCCGCGAGCGTAGACCTCAACAGCGTCGATGTCCGCCTTGCATTCGCGCACTTCAACCTGCCGCATGATTCCTCCGTGGACTGTGCCCCAAGAGTAGCACAGATTTGACCGCCGCGGCACACGTACGCATGCTTCCACAAACGACCTTGGACAACACCGACCGACACCCCTGCACCCCTCGCGTGTGAGGCCCCATGGACTCGTTCTTCAACATCGCGATGGTTCTGAGCTTTCTCATCAGCCTCTTTGCGCTGTTGCGGCTCCACCAGGCCGTCAAGGTGGGCAACGCGCGCATCGCGATCCTGTCCAACCTCGTCAAACGGGGCCGCTCAGCCGAGATCGAGGAGGGCGAGGGCCCAGCGGACGAGCAGCCCGCAGCGGTCCCCTCCGACCCAGACGCGCCTTTCGCCGCTCCCATCCAGACAGCGGGAACGGAAGAAGAATTCAGACTGATCTGGGCGCAGCTCAACCGCCTCAACACTCTGGCGGACGAACTTGAGTCCATGCGCGCGCAGAACGCGCAGCTTGAAGACCGCGTGCAGACTCAGATTGAAGCCGAGGCGGAGTTGATGCTCGCGCTGGCCTACAAAGAGGATGAGCTGCGGTCGAGCCAGAGCGACATGGAGGCGCGACCCGCCATCGACGACCACAACGACGACGACGCCAAGGCGTTGGGAATCACCGACGACGAGCTTGATTTCGACCGTTGAGCGCCCGCGCTCCCGCCAGACCTGCCCTGCAGTGCCGTGACGCGGGGCCGCTGCCGCGGCGCGGTCAAGCGGCCGGTGCTAGTATGCGCTCGATGAGCTCCATTCGGGTCAGCTTGCCCGTACCTCGCAAGCCGCGATGGGTTGCGTACCCCTGCAATCCCTTGAGCTCGGTGTTCACGTCCCCCGTAGAGCC
>CALBXO010000556.1 GCA_937890335.1 uncultured Pseudomonadota bacterium
ACCGGTGATGGTCTTGCCGCGACGACCGTTGTCGAACAGCGCGTCCACCGCCTCCTGAAGCATGCGCTTCTCGTTCCGGATGATGATCTCCGGGGCGTGGAGCTCGAGCAGCTTCTTGAGCCGGTTGTTCCGGTTGATCACGCGACGGTAGAGATCGTTGAGATCACTGGTCGCGAAGCGCCCACCGTCCAGGGGGACGAGGGGGCGAAGGTCCGGGGGGATGACCGGGATCACGTCCAGGATCATCCACGCGGGATCGTTGGGCGAGTTGCGGAACGCCTCGACGACCTTGAGTCGCTTGGCGATTCGCTTGCGCTTGGCCTCGGAAGTGGCCTGCTTCATCTCGGCCCGCAGCTCCAGACCGAGGAACTCGATGTCGAGGTCCTTGAGCAGCTTGCGGATCGCCTCGGCGCCCATCTCGGCCTCGAAGGCGTCGATGCCGTACTCCTCCCAATAGCGCATGTACTGCGCCTCGGAGAGCACCTGGCCCTTCTCGAGCGGGGTCATGCCCGGCTCGGTGACGATGTAGCTGACGCAGTACAGGACGCGCTCAAGATCCTTGAGCGTGATGTCCAGCAGGTTTCCGATCCGCGACGGCAGCGACTTGAGGAACCAGATGTGGGCTACGGGTGTCGCGAGGCTGATGTGCCCCAGACGCTCACGCCGGACCTTGGACTGGATGACCTCGACGCCGCACTTCTCGCAGACGACACCACGGTGCTTCATGCGCTTGTACTTGCCGCAATTGCACTCGTAGTCCTTCACCGGGCCAAAGATCTTGGCGCAGAAGAGGCCGTCACGCTCGGGCTTGAACGTACGGTAGTTGATCGTCTCGGGCTTCTTGACCTCGCCGTGAGACCACTCGCGAATCCTCTCGGGGCTCGCGAGTGAGATCTGGATGGCGCTGAACCTGAGGGGATCTTTCGGCTTCTCGAAAAAGCTGAAGATGTCTTTCATATCGGACTCCTATCCAGATCGCCTCAGGCGACGTCCTCGAGCAACTGAACGTTGAGACACAGGGAGTGGAGCTCTTTGATGAGCACGTTGAAGCTCTCCGGCAGACCGGCATCGAGCTGCATCTCTCCCTTCACGATCGACTCGTACATGCGAGTTCGACCGGCCACGTCATCGGACTTGACCGTGAGGAACTCCTGCAACGAGTACGCTGCGCCGTACGCCTCCATCGCCCACACTTCCATCTCACCGACACGCTGACCGCCGAACTGGGCTTTACCACCCAGGGGCTGCTGCGTGACCAACGAGTAGGGCCCAATGGACCGAGCGTGGATTTTGTCATCCACGAGGTGATGCAGCTTCAGGATGTACATGACGCCGACTGTGACGTCGTGGTCGAAGGCGTCTCCCGTGCGACCGTCGAACAACACACGCTGGCCGTTCTCCGGCAGTCCGGCGAGTCGGAGCATCTTGTGGATGTCCTCCTCATTGGCACCGTCAAACACTGGCGTGGCGAGGTGGCAACCCTCGTGGACCTTGCGGATCCATCGTTCCAAGTGGTGGCGATCCAGGCTTCGGACGAGGTCCTGTTGGACCTGGTCGTCCTCATAGATCGCGCAGATCTTGTCCTTGAGGGTATCGACGAGTGCATCGGGCCACTGATCCGGGTTGCGGTAGCGCTCGATGGCGTCGTTGAGCCGGATGCCCAGGTAACGGGCCGCAGAACCAAGGTGGGTCTCGAGGACCTGACCGACGTTCATACGACTCGGCACACCGAGCGGGTTCAGGACGATGTCGACCGGCATCCCGTCCTCGAGGAACGGCATGTCCTCTTCGGGCAGGAGGCGGGAGACGACACCCTTGTTCCCGTGGCGACCGGCCATCTTGTCGCCGACCTGCAGCTTGCGCTTGATGGCGACGTAGACCTTGACCATCTTGATGACGCCGGGGGGAAGCTCGTCGCCGCGCTTGAGCTTGGCGATCTTCTCCTGGGCGTTCTCACGGATGAGGCGAACCTGCTCGTCCACGTCCCTCAGGATGCGGTCGATGCGCGCCTCGGTACCCTCGTAGTCATCCAGGGCGATGTCGGCCCAGTAGCGACGCGCGACCGCGTCGAGGACTGTGGCGTCGAGCTTGGTGCCCTTCTTGATGAGGACCTGACGGTTCTCATCCACGAGGTTCGCAGCGGTCGTGTTCCCGGCGAGCAGATCCCCGATTCGCCGGTACGCGGCGTCGCGGATGATCTCGATCTCGTCGTTCTGGTCCTTGAGGATCTTCGCCTCCTCGGCGTCCTCAATGGACTCGGCCCGCACGTCCTTGTCGGCGCCGCGCCGCACAAAGACCTTGGCCCCGATGACCGTGCCGACCACGCCCGGCGGAACCCGCAGGGAGCTGTCACGCACATCACCCGCCTTCTCGCCGAAGATGGCCCGCAGGAGCTTCTCCTCGGGAGACAGCTGCGTGTCGGCCTTCGGCGTGATCTTGCCGACGAGAATGTCGCCGTGCTTGACCTCGGCACCGATGCGGATGATGCCCGCGTCGTCGAGGTGGGCCAGGGCCTCCTCGCCGACGTTGGGGATGTCACAGGTGATCTCCTCCTTACCGAGCTTCGTGTCGCGCGCGACACACTCGAACTCCTCGATGTGGATGGAGGTCAGAACGTCCTCCTTCACCACACGCTCGGAGATCAGGATGGAGTCCTCAAAGTTGTAGCCACCCCAGGGCATGAACGCGACGACGAGGTTCTGGCCCAGCGCCAGCTCGCCCGTGTCCGTGGAGGGACCGTCGGCGATGATGTCGCCGGTCTTGACGCGGTCGCCCTTGTTCACGATGGGCTTCTGGTTGAAGCACGTGTTCTGGTTGGACCGCTGGTACTTGGTCAGGTTGTAGATGTCGGGACGGACGCTCATCTCGTCGTCTTCGACCACGTCGCGCCGGACCACGATGCGGCCGGCGTCCACGGACTCGATGACGCCGGCGTGCAGCGCGACCGTCGTGACACCTGAATCGCGGGCCACGATGCGCTCAATGCCCGTGCCGACGAGCGGCGCGCGGGTCTTGAGCAGCGGCACGGCCTGCCTCTGCATGTTGGAGCCCATCAGCGCGCGGTTGGCGTCGTCGTTCTCAAGGAACGGGATCAGCGAGGCGGCCACCGAAACCAGCTGGTTCGGCGAGACATCCATCAGGGTGATCTTCTCGGGCTCGACCTGCACGAACTCACCGCGGTCGCGCGCCGCGACGTGCTCCTCGGTGAGCCGACCGTTCTCGTCGAGTTGGGTGTTCGCCTGGGCGATGATGTTGCGCTCTTCCTCGAGGGCCGAGTAGTAGCGCACGTCGCCGGTGACGATCCCGTTCTCGACCTTACGGTACGGCGTCTCGATGAACCCATAGGAGTTCACGCGAGCGTACGAGGACAGCGACGCGATCAGTCCAATATTCGGGCCTTCCGGGGTCTCGATGGGGCAGATACGGCCGTAGTGCGTGGTGTGAACATCGCGGACTTCGAAGCCGGCGCGGTCACGGGTCAACCCACCCGGCCCGAGGGCCGAGAGGCGCCGCTTGTGCGTCACTTCACCCAGCGGGTTGGTCTGGTCCATGAACTGGCTGAGCTGGCTGCTGCCAAAGTACTCCTTGATCACCGCCGAGACCGGCTTGGCGTTGATCAGGTCGTGCGGCATGAGCGTCTCGATCTCCTGGCTCATGCTCATCCGCTCCTTGATGGCCCGCTCCATGCGGACCAGACCAATGCGGAACTGGTTCTCGAGCAGCTCACCGACCGCGCGGACGCGACGGTTTCCAAGGTGGTCGATGTCGTCGATCGAGCCCTTGTTGTGCTTGAGACCGAGCAGGTAGCGCACAACCTCGACGATGTCCGTCGTGGTCAGCGTGGCCTGGTCGAGCGGCGGCGCCTCCTCTGGCGTGTAGAATTTGTGGTTCAACTTCAGGCGGCCGACCTTCGAGAGGTCGTAGCGCTCGGGGTTGAAGAACAAGTTCTGGAACAGGGTGTTGGCCTGCTCGGTGGAGGGGGGATCGCCGGGACGCAGCCGCTGGTAGATCTCCATGATCGCGTGATCAGTGGACTCGATCTTGTCGGTCAGCAGTGTGTTGCGGAAGGAGGGCCCGACGTTGAGGTTGTCGATGAACAGGACCTTGAAGTCGGTCAGACCGCGCTCCTTGATCATGCCCAGACGCTCAGCGTCGATTTCGTCGTTGCAGGCGAGGAGAATCTCGCCCGTCTCGTAGCTG
>CALBXO010000557.1 GCA_937890335.1 uncultured Pseudomonadota bacterium
TCCCAGATTCCGGCCTCCGGAGCGCTCTCGTGGATCCAGGTATCTTCGGCTGCAGCCTGTTGGCTGATCGCTGTGGTCGCGAGCAGCCCGACCGTGGCGAGGGTGGATAGAATGGTGCGGGTCGTCATGAAATTCATCTCCCTGTGACATGCAATCATCGTGTCTGAACAGTCCCTCTACGCAGGGTGCGTGCCAGCCAACGCCAGAATCACCTGATGCCCGACCAGCACGCGATCCATGTGCATCCGGAACCGCGAGCACTGGCACTGGCACAGCCGGGATTCCCACGGTGAAACGACGCGTATCGCAATGTGCGACAAGTGTCCAGAGGCGCCCGGCGAGCCGATGAGCGCCGCCCGAGAACCTGTCGGTCAGGCCGCGTTCTGCTGCGCTGGATGCTGCCGCGACGGGCAGTTACCGCGCGGCGACCAGGTGAAAGACGCGGCGAACCGTCGCCGCGCCAGTGCGTCAGTAGCTGACGGCCGGATTGAGCGCTTTGGCCTGGGCAACCCACGCCTCGACCACCGCCTCGCTCGGGTTCACACTGGCCAGGTTCTTCTGTCCGTTGGCCTCGGTCATCGCGGACGCCAGATTCGCGGCGTTGCGGTTGCGCAGCTCCTTGACCGTGTCCACTCCGGACGCCTCGAGCAGCTCGGCGTATTGCGGGCCAACTCCCTTGATGCGCATCAGGTCCGCGTGGTTGGTCCACCGAAGGATCAACTTCTCGCTGATGCCGGTCTCAGCAGCGACCGACTTGCGCCCCCCAGGATCGCCGCACCACTTGAGCAGATCGTCCACTCCGTCGATGCCCACGCCCTCAAGCTTCTCCGCGTAGAGGCCGCCGACGCCCTCGATATCCGAAATCTTGTAGCCCATCTCACCATCTCCAAACGTGCGCGTACCGCGCTGATCCGTGTCCACTCTCGCCGGGCAACGGCAAGTCAGAAGAACCCCTTAGCCGCGCCCATGACGCTGTCCATCAGGTCGCCGCCCTCCTCAGAGCCCTCCCCCTTTTCGCCGTCCATGCCGAGCACCGAACGGACGTGCGGCTTGACCACATCCGGGAGCTTGTCCTCGAGCACCGCGATGGTCGCGTCCACGGCCTTCCTGGCCACTTCCTCGCTCACGCCTGTCTTCTCCTGAACCGTCTTCACAATCTCGTCGAACATGTCTTCCCCAGGTTTTGCCGCCGCTCGTTGCGGGCCGGTTGATGTAGCGCCTGTACCGCCGGGCGGAGTAGCGCTGGCCGTTCGGGTTGCGCCGCACCTTCCGGCCGACCTCGCGCCGAGTGACGCCGCCCTCTAGCGCAACCCCTGTGCCACATCGGTTTGGAACGCTGCACGGCTCGGCCACTGCGGCCTTGAAGACCCGGCTTCACAGGAGAACACATCAAAACGCCCCCACCGCGGTCGCACAGTGGCACGCAGCATGTCGCGGATTGCGACACATGACGCGATCGGATAAGACTCCAGAACATGGCTGCAGAAATCCTGATCGTCGACGACGACCGAGACCTACTCGAGCTGATCGGTCTCTGGGTCCGGAAGTTCGGCTACCAACCTGTCCTGGCTGCGGCCGCGGAGCAGGCGCTGACCCACCTGGCCAAGAATCCACAGACGGCCCTTGTCCTGCTCGACATCCGAATGCCTGGCCTCACGGGGGTCGAGGCCCTGGAAAAGATCCAGAGCGCACCGACGCCACCGCCGGTGATCATGATCACGGCTGGCTCGAGCATCGAGGGGGCTGTGGAGTGCATGCGCGCGGGGGCGTACGACTATCTGCCCAAGCCGCTTCGTCCGGAGCGCCTGGAGGCCACCATCCGCAACGCGCTCGAGCGCAGCTCGCTTCAGGACCGGGTCCGGATCTTGGAGCGCAACCTCGAGCAGACCTACCAATTTGACAATGTGATCGGCGACTCGCCGCCCATGCAGCGGGTGTTTCAGCTCGTCAGACAGGTCGCGGATGCAGCGGCGCCCGTGCTCCTCACGGGAGAGAGCGGGGTCGGCAAGGAGGTCATCGCCAGGACTCTGCACTTCAACAGCGGGCGCAAAAACCACCCCTTTGTCGCCACCAATTGCGCGGCAATTCCCGCGGATCTGATGGAGAGCGAGCTGTTCGGGCACGAGCGCGGGGCGTTCACCGGCGCCATCCGTCGGCGCCTCGGCAAGCTCGAGGAGGCTGGGGCCGGCAGTGTGTTGCTGGATGAGATTGGGGAGATGGATCCGCGGCTGCAGGCGAAGCTGCTGCGCGTGCTGCAGGAGCGAGAGTTCCAGAGAGTGGGCTCGAACGACACACTCAAGCTGCGCGCCCGCATCGTCGCGGCCACCAACCGCGACCTGGAAGAGGAGATCGCCGCGGGCAACTTTCGTGAGGACCTGTACTACCGCCTCAACGTTGTCGTGATCGAGGTCCCACCGCTGCGGCGGCGCCGCGAGGACATACCCAAGCTCGTCGCCCATATGTTGCGTCGATTTCGTGAACGCGAGGAGCGCAGCGTGGAGACGGTCAGCGCAGGCGCCATGGAGGCCCTCTGCTCCTACGACTGGCCCGGCAACGTCCGGGAGTTGGAGAACGTCATCTACCGCGCCGGATTGGTCACTTCGACCTCCGTGATCGAGCAATCCGCCCTGCCTCGCAAGATTACCTCGTCGCTTCCGGCCTTCGCGCCGAACCGGCGGGAGACCCAGGCATTTGCCGCGTCGCCGGCGTCATCCAATGGCTCACTGCAGGCCCAGACTGAACAACTCATTGACCAGGCTTTGGCCGCGACAGACGGAAATGTGGCCGAGGCCGCCCGGCGGTTGGGCATTAGCCGCTCTACGCTCTACCGAAAACTCAAGGCCCGCGAAAGCGGGTTGGGTGGCGCGTAGTTTGCTAAAGGCATGACCATGACCATCGATCTACACACCATCGTACTCATTGATGACGAGCCCGACATCCGAACCATCGGCAGGCTGAGTCTCGAGCGTGTCGGCGGGTGGACCGTGCACACAGCCGCATCCGGCGCTGAGGGCCTGGAAGCCGCGCGCAACCACCGCCCCGACCTGATTCTTCTGGACGTGATGATGCCGGGTCTGGACGGCCCGGGGACACTCGCCAAACTCCGCACGGACCCGACGCTGGCGTCGATACCCGTGGTCTTCATGACCGCCAAGGTGCAGCGCGACGAAGTGGATCTCTACCTGAAGCTGGGGGTCGCGGGCGTCATCCCGAAGCCGTTCGATCCCATGACGCTACCGACCCAATTGCGCGCCATCTTCGAGGAGGACGCGTGAGCCCCGACGACGCAATCCCGGTACGAAGGGCGAGCATCGACGAAGAGCTGGCGGCGCTGCGCGCGACCTATGCGGAGACCCTCCCGGAAAAGCTCGCGGCGCTCG
>CALBXO010000558.1 GCA_937890335.1 uncultured Pseudomonadota bacterium
CCGCAGCCGTGCCGGCCTTCTGCTTTGAGAGGCAGTTTTCTTGAACCGCTGCTAGAGTGCCGCCAAACCCTGGCGTGCCGCGACTCGACGTGCGTGGTGTGTCGTCGAACCATGGACTCCCGATGCCCCGTTTTTCCTTGTTCCTATGCGCCACACTCTGCCTGGTTCTGCTCTCGGCGCCCGCGGCGGCCGAGAGCCCCGGGAGTATCCACAACAAGCTGCTGCGCGCCCTGCACGAAGACCTGGGGACGACCACGGCGCCCGTGGACCGCGCGACCTTCGAAGAGCGTCTGGAGTTCCTGGGTGTGGAGCTGGCGGACCGGATGCACCTGGACCCGGAGGAGGCGGCGATCTGGAGTGCGGACGCGCTGGAGGCCATCGACGCGGCGGGCCTTTTTGAGACTGATGCGCGCGGCCGCGAGGTCCTTGGCGACCCGAAAGAGGGCCTGGGGCGCATGGTGGACTACATGGAATCGACGCGCTCCATCAGCCCAGAGCTGGCACGCGTCTTCCGCGTCATCAACGCCATGCCCGCCGGGCGATCGCTCCACCGCTTCCTCGTCCGCGACCTGCCGGGGATGGACTGGCAGGGACGGGACGCCGAGGGAGTGCGTGGTTTTGTCAGTGTGGCCAACCACTCGTTCCACTATTGGCTCACGGGCCGCGACGGTAGCGACCCCGGAGACATCGTGCGCGCCAGCGACAAGGAGCGGTTTGACGCCATGTGCTACGAGCACATCTGGAACTACGGCTGGGCCAATAACTGGGACCCCTCCCAGACGTTCCTGACCGCCTACCACGGCTCCGCCGCACTCTCCGACGCGGCGTACTGAGTCGATCGGGCCACGCGCTGCCGACGGCGCGCGCGGCAGAAATCTACGATTGATCCAATCCGATTGGACGCGGCGGGCGACCAAGGACGAAGCCATCGTTCAACCGCACCATCACCGCACAAGGGCGTCGCGAAAGGCGACGCCGGAAGGATCATGAAAAACACCATCGTCACGCTCTCCACTGTCTGCTTTGCCCTCGTGGGATTTGCCCTCGTCAGTTCGCCGGCGCCGGCCACCGCCGGCGGGCACAACAAGATCGAAATCTGCCACGTGCCGCCGGGCAACACCGGCAATTTCCACACCATCAGCGTCAGCCCGAACGCGCTGGCTGCGCACCTGGCGCACGGCGATGTCGAAGGTGCATGCAGCGACAATTGCGCGGTGCTGTGCGACGACGGCAACGCCTGCACGATCGACGACCTGGGCGACTGCGAGGCCAACGGGTGTCCCGCCCCGCAGCAAGTCGATTGCAACGACTCCAACGACTGCACGCTGGACTGGTGTGACCCGGCGACCGGCTGTGAGAACGACGCCGTGACCGACGGCGCGCTGTGTGGGGATGGTGACGAGTGCAGGACGGCCGACATGTGCCAGGACGGCGTGTGTGAGCCGGGCACGCCGATCGCGCTCGACCACGTCTATTTCACCACCGACAACGGTGTCTTCTTCTGGTCGAGCGACAGCACCGACGCGCCGGCGCAGATTACCAACCCAGCAATGGGAGCGTACTCCATCGCCATGTCCCCGGATGGGGATCTGTACGTCGGCACTGGCGGGATCGACTGGCTCGAGAAGGGCAACACGGGTGCCGGCATCTTTCGGATTGACGGGGCCGGCGCTGCGCATCAGATCTCGAGCCGGGCTGCCGAGGACCTGCAATTCGACCCCAACGGCGTGCTGCACTCCTCGGATGGCACGGGCATCTACTCGCACATCGGTGGCGCGGACGCGCAGTGCTCGGCCAACCCCACAAGCCAGTTTACCTTCGAGTCGACCGATGTCGTGCTGACGACCAACGGTGTGGCGCACCAGGGCATCTTCGGCCGTGGCACCCACCGCATTGACCTGACGAGCGGCATGACGACGTTCGTGAACTTTGACGGCGGCGAGGACGCGCACGCGTACGACAGCGCGTTGAGCGAGGTGTGCGGCAGGTCAGGCATCTTCGAGGTGCTGCCCTCCGGCGCGTTCTCCCCCATCGTCCCGGCCGCTGGCATGGGCGTGTTCAACTTCCAGCGCACGGACCACGGTGACTACGTCGGCAACGCCGCGAGCTATGGTGGTCTGAGCTGGCCCCAAGGCCTCTGGACCCGCGAGGCCGGCAGCTCTACGTTCACGCGCCAGTCGACCCACGACATCAACGCGCTCATCGTGGACCAGGTCTGCCCCTGACGAATCGCCGGGCGTGCGTGCCTGTGACGGCACGGACGCCTCCGCCCGCCCGGACGCCTCCGCCGGCGGCAGATGCGCCCGCTTCTGGCGTGCGCGCCGCGGATTTTGGCGCCTGCCGATGGTACCTGCTACACGTACCAGCGGTGGATTTGAACAGGTCTGGGGGAACGAAAGTGGGAATCTGGCGAACGTGCGCGGGTGCCGCAGTGGCGGTGGCGGCTCTCTCTCTTTTTGCCTCCAGCGCCGCCGCACAGGCGACGCTGATCGAGGGGCTGGGCGGCCCGGAGGGTTTCGGCACCGATGTGCTCGCGGCCAACGACGACGGCTCGTCGGCCGCGGTCGATCTGAGCGCGGCGTTTCCGGCGGGGCTGAACTTCTTTGGGACCGTGCAGCGTCAGGTCTACGTCAACAACAACGGCAACGTCACCTTCGCCGGCGCGCTGCGCACCTGGACCCCGCTGGCGTTCCCGGTGGCCG
>CALBXO010000559.1 GCA_937890335.1 uncultured Pseudomonadota bacterium
TGAGGGCGGTGTAGATGTCGCCCCGGATGCGCCCGATGTGCAGGATGTGACCCCTGATGAGGGCCCCGAGCCTGACCTGCCCGAGCGCATGTGTGAACCCACCGCCGGCGGTGCGTTGCCACCGGACCTGGTTACGCTCCAATGGGATGACGACAACGGCGTCGCGACGGTCGCGGACCAGGATTGGGCCATCGCCGAGACGCCGCTGGCGACCGCCGTCCTGCACGAGCAGGTACGGTTTGATCTGGAGCATCCGGCCCGCATTCACGGGTTCTCCGTGCAATACGGTCGCGTGCCGGAGGGCGACGTACCGCTGACCGCTGGGCTCTACGCGGACTTTGGGCATAACGGCTTTGACATGTGGCACTTTGATCCCGTCTGGCAGGGCGACCTCTGCGCCCAGGATGTAGAGCCGGGTCAATGGGTCACATTCGCGCTTCCGGAACCGGTCGAAGTCGCGCATCCAGGGCTGATCTACGTCGGTCACAAGCGGGAGGGCGCGCAGGCTCCGGCGTGGTTGTTCGACACCTCGCTGCCCGGCGAAGAGTGCGAGAACCTCTCGGATTGCTGCGGGGTGTTCACGAATTGCCACTCGTCCTGGAACCTGCCGGAGCTGGTGAATTTCACCGTCAATGGCCAGGCGAACTACTCCTTTCCCGGGCTCAGTCTGTCGGTCGGCTACGACTACATGGTCCGGCTGCACCTGGAGTACACGGACGACGTGACGCCGGAGGAGAAGGTCTTCCAACCCGTGGAGGGTCTTGCGCTCGGGAGCCGCATGTCGTTTGCGGACTACGACGGTGACGGCGACGACGACCTGCTGACCGGCTTGAAACTGCTGCGCAACGACGGGGCTGGCAACTTTGAGGACGTGACCGAGCAGTCCGGCATCGCGGCGCTTGGCATAGGCGGCAGCGGCGGTGTTTTTGGCGACTACGACAACGATGGCTGCATGGACCTCTACGTGTTTGTGGAGTCCGGAACGCAGTCCGACTCGCTGCTGCGCAACCGCTGCGACGGGACGTTTGAAAACGCGACGGAGACATCGGGCATCTCAGACCTGCAGGAGTACAACGGATGCAGTGCCGAGTGGACGCACACCCCGTCGCCCGCCGCCACCTGGTGGGACTACGACGCCGACGGACTGCTGGACCTCTATGTGGGGGGCTTCATCTGCTGGGACGCCGGGACGTACTTCACGGACAAGGTGTGGCACAACGAGGGCGACGGGGTGTTCTCTGAGGCCACTGGCACCATGGGTTTCCGGGACTACTCGGCGCGCCGGCTCGCCACCCGTGGGACCAGCGCGATCGACTTTGACCTCGACGGCGACGTAGACATGCTCGCCAGCACCTACCGCCTCCATCCCAACCTGTTCTACCGCAACAACAACAACGTCTCGGTCAGCGACGCCGGCGAGATCCATGGGCTGGAGGGCTCGCCGTCGCAGAATGGCGGGGCGACCTATTTTGGGCACACGATCGGTGTCGCGTGGGGGGATCTCAACAACGACGGGAGGTTTGACCTCATCGAATCGAACCTGGCCCATCCGCGCTTCTTCGACTTCTCGGACAAGACCCGGGTGCTGCTCTACCAGCTCGGCGGGCGGTACACCGACATTCAGGGGGACTGGAGCTCGCCGCGCAGCGACACCGGGCTTCGGTACCAGGAGACCCACTCCGTGCCGGTGCTCGGCGACTTTGACCAGGACGGCAACCTCGATCTGGCCATCAGCGCCGTCTATGACGGACGCCCCACGGACTTCTACTGGGGCAACGGCGACGGCACCTTCCGGCTGGACAGCTACCACTCCGGAATCGAAGTACCCAATGGTTGGGGCATGGCGGTCAGCGACATCGACGGCGACGGAGACCTGGACCTCGCGGCAAAGGGGGTGTTGTACGTCAACACCCTGGCCGAGAAAGGGAACTGGCTTCAGATCGTCGTCGACGGCAACGCGGGGTCGAACCGCGCAGCCTTTGGAGCGTCGGTCCGGTTGCAGGCGGGCTGGCGGTCCTTCATCCGGCACGTCGGTGCCGGCACGGGGCAAGGCAACCAGAACTCGCGCGTGGTGCACGTTGGACTTGGGGATGCGGCTGAGGTGGATCGGATTGAGGTCCGGTTCCCTGGCGGCGAGTGGATGACCTTTGAAGGGCCCATCGCCGCGGGACGCAGGGTCACTGTGCGCCAGGATGGCACGATGGAGTAGGAGTCTTCCTCGCCACGCGCATGCGCGCGTAGAGGATCCAGGGTCGCGCGCGGCTGGCCGCGCGCGGGGCCTCAATCAGGGCTTCTTGACCCAGGCCGAGCACCAGCCCTTCTCGGCGATGGGGCCCTTGACCAGCGTGCACGTGCCGCAGGGCGACCCGGTCTTGTAGAAGTTGCAGTTGGCGCAGTCCTGTTCCGGCTTCGGGGAGACGGAGGCGTACTTGAGCCCCTCGCGGCCCTTCTTTTCCGCCTCGCTGAGGGAGGAGACGTCGTCGCAGGCGTTGGCGGCCGGCTTCGCGTCTGCGGGCTTCTTGTCCGTCGGGGTCGGCGCAGCGACAGGCTTCTTGTCGCTCTCACAGCCGATGATCAGGCCGCCGAGGCCAATGGCAACGCCGGCAATCGCGGCCTTCTCGATGAGTTCACGTCGTGTCAGGGATCGCTTGGTCACGAAGATCCTCCTGTCCTTCAGCCCAGGTACGCACGCCCGGGCCGGGTTTGGACGGAAGGTAACTGCAAGCCGGGGCGGCTACAAGCTCAGCGGACCCGGAAGTTGTGACTCGCCCGGCGCCCCTCGTCCCCCGGCGCGAATCGCTGAGCGGCGATGAGGGACTCCACGCAGGTGGCCACGTCCAGCCCACGAAACTTCGGGTCGGTGACCTCGGCGGTTTTGACGTGCCCGTCCGCCTTCAAAGTCACCTGCACCCGCAGTACCCCCCGTGGCGAATTGGGGTCCGCGTCGGCACAGACCTGGACTGCGTCGGCGTGACTGCCCAGCGTGGCGCGGTCCCAGGTGCTCTCGGCCCCCGGACGCTCGGACCGTGCGGGTCCGATGGGCTCCGCGGCGGGCGGCTGGGTAGCCTTCACTGGGGAAGCAGTGGTTTCGGGTGGTGGACTGCGATCTTGGGCAGAGTCCGTCTCTGGTGGTGAGCGCTGGGCCAGCACCCACGCCAGCGCGCACGCGAGGGCGACGACGACGGCAACGAATCCCGCGGCCCTCTTCCTGGTCATGGTCCGACCCGGACAAGGAGCACGGACAGCCAATGACTCTCCTCGTTGCGCGCCGCCTCCGTCAGCGGGGCGTAGCCGCCCCGGACCTGCTCCATCTGGGATTCCTGCAGCCCGGCGAGCACCACACAACGGCGCGCCAAAGGAGCCAGCACGGGACCGAGGGCCGCGGACGGCGCCAGGTTCGCCACGACGATGTCGACCTCCGGATGCTCAAGCCAGCGCGCGTCCACCTGCCGGGCGTCCACGCGGTCCGCGACCCCGTTGGCCTGGGCATTGCGGCGCGTGGTCGCCACCGCGTCTTCCCAGGTGTCCACCGCGGACACCGTGGCGCCGAGCTTGGCCAACGCCACTGAGAACAGTCCGGCGCCGCAGCCAATCTCCAGCACGCGAGCGCCGGAGACTCCCCGCCGGACGACCGACGCCAGCGACTGGGCGCAGGCCGTGGTCGTCGGATGGTGCGCCGAACCGAAGCAGATCCCCGGGTCATAGGTCAAACCCACGCCGTCGGCGCCAGAGGGCGGGACGTTGACGCCGAGCCAGCCGGCGAGCTCGACCGTCACTGGCGGCCAGCCTTTGCGCAGCGGTTCACCTGGGATCCCGGTCCTGACGGTGGCGCCCCCCACGCTCATCCCCGCCAGCCATCCGCCTACTGCGTCGGCGAGGGCGGCGTCAAAGTGCGGGAGATCGCATTGCAGGGCGCCCCCACCAAGATCGACGACGTCGGCGCCCGTTCGCGATCGGAGCAAGGATGCGAAGGTGCTCGCATCGCCTTCGGGAACGGTGAGCTCGATGCGCGTTGACAGGTGGGACATGCCGCCGAATGATGCCTGACATGCACGTACTCGTCATCAATTGTGGATCGTCGTCTTTGAAAGCGGCGATCATCGACCACCACACTGGGACCCAGGTAGCCGACGCCCGCGTGGAGCGCATCGGCGAGGCCGAGCCTCAGATGCGGGTGGATTCTGGGGCCGCAGAGCCCTGCAACGCGCTCGACGCATCGGCCGCGCTGGCCATCGCGCTTCCCCGACTGGTCGCGCGGTTGCCGGACGGGCAGGCGCTCGCCGCGGTCGGGCACCGGGTGGTTCACGGCGGACCCGACTTTGTCCGTCCGACGGTGCTCACCGACGACGTGGAAGCGGCCATCGAGGGCCTGATTCCGCTGGCCCCGCTGCACAACCCGGCGAACCTCGCCGGCATCCGCGCGGCGCGCGCACTGCTGCCGGACCTGCCCCACGTCGCGGTCTTTGACACCGCATTCCACTCGACATTGCCACGCCGCGCGCGGAGCTACGCGATCTCGACAGCGGTGGCCGAGGCCCACGGCATCCGCCGATACGGATTCCATGGCATCAGCCATCAGTTCATCGCCCGGGCCGCAGCGCAGCACATGGAGGCCGACGTCCGCGACCTGCGTCTGATCACATGCCACCTCGGCAACGGCTGCTCCGTGGCCGCCGTGGAGCATGGGCGCAGCGTGGAGACCAGCATGGGCATGACGCCGCTGGAGGGGCTCGTCATGGGGACGCGCTCCGGGGACGTGGACGCCGGCGTCCTGGTTCAGCTCCTGCGCAGCGGGGAGTTCGACGTGGACTCATTGGATACGATGCTCAACCGGAACAGTGGTCTGGCGGGCCTCAGCGGTGTCGGCAACGACATGCGGGACATCGAGGCGCGCGCGGCGGACGGGGACGAGGCGTGCAGGCTGGCGCTTCAGGTGTTCGCCCATCGGGTTCGTAAGTACATCGGCGCCTACGCGGCCGTGATGGGCGGCGTTGACGCCATCTGCTTCTCGGGCGGGATCGGCGAGAACAGCGAGCCTGTTCGGCACCGGATCGCACAGCGGCTGGACTACCTCGGCGCCCGCCTGGACGAGGAGCGCAACCGCGATGTGGACGTCAGTGCGGGCGCAGACAAACCCACCGTCGCTGAGTTTTCCACCCGGCACAGCCGAACCCGGTTGCTGGTGGTCGCCACCGACGAGGCCCGCGGGATCGCCCGCGACACCGTGCGCGTCGTGCTCGAGCTGGCCCAGACCCAGGCGGAGCTGTCCATCCCGGTGGCGATCTCGGCACGCCATGTTCACTTGACCCAAGAATGTGTCGAGGCGCTGTTTGGTGCTGGCCACACCCTGACTGCGCGCAATCCGCTGACGCAGCCGGGCCAGTTTGCGTGCGAGGAGACCGTCGATCTCATCGGCCCCAAGCGCTCCATCGAGCGCGTCCGGGTGCTCGGACCCACCCGCGGCAAGAACCAGATTGAGATCTCGCGCACGGACGAGTTTCGGCTGGGGCTCGATGCCCCGGTGCGCGCAAGTGGCGATGTGGCCAACTCACCGGGTATCACGCTGGTCGGCAGTGAGGGCCGCCGTGTCGATCTGCACGAGGGCGTCATCTGCGCGCTGCGCCACATTCACATGACGCCGGAAGACGCCGTCCGGTTTGGCGTCAAAGACCGGGACATTGTCGAGGTGGCCTTGGATTCCACGGGGCGCGACCTGGTCTTTGGTGACGTACTCGTCCGCGTCAAATCCAGCTATAAGTTGGAAATGCACATCGACACTGACGAGGGAAATGCCGCGGGTGTCACCTCCGAGACCACGGCGGCGCTCCACGCAATGGGCAGCGCGACGCTGCGGCGCAGGGGGACCCGGTATGACCGTGTCGAGGACTGAAGTGCCCCCACCGGGGGCGGTCGTCGGCCGTGCGGTGCGCGCGCTGCTCAGCGGGACGCTCGCCGCCTGCCTCGCGGTCGGTTGCGCGACTCCGACCCCACCGCCCGCCGTGGACGTGCCTGTCACCGAGGTGCAGCTGTCTGCCACGGGAGCCATTCCGGCGCCTCGACTGGCGGTCATCGTGGTCTTTGATCAACTTCGGGCGGATCATCTGGTCCGTTTTGCCCCGCGCTTTCTTCCCGCCACGGACGCGAACGGCGCGCCCGGTGGTTTCCGCTACCTCATGGAGCGCGGCGCCTGGTACCCCTACGCGGAGCACCGTCAGCTCCAGTGCATGACCTGTCCCGGCCACGCCAACATCAGCACCGGGGCCTACCCCTACCGCCATGGAATCGCCCTGAACAGCTGGTACGACGGCGACAAGGGCGAGATCTATTGCCTCGGAGACCCCGATCAGAAGATCGTGGGCCTCTCGGATCCTTCCCGTTCGTATGGCGTGTCCCTGGCCAACCTCAAGGGACCTGTCTTCGCCGACGCGCTGTCGTTCGGCGGGCAGGATGCCAAGGTCGTGGGGGTCAGCCTCAAGGACCGCGGGTCTCTGCTCCTGGCGGGCCACGATCCGGACGCGGCCATCTGGTTTGACGGTACGGAGGGCGGCTGGGTCACCACCACCGCCGTGGCCGACACGCTGCCCGGCTGGGTCGTCTCGCTCAATGACGGGCTGCGGGCGCGCAAAGGAGAGCCTCTGACCTACCCCATTGAGGGGCCAGGCGTGGGGTTGTCGGACCCCATCGACGATGGGTTCGTGTGGAAGTTCACCGTGGGGGACAAGAGGGCGACCTATGGGCCGTTCGGCGACGAGCTGGTGGTGGAGGCCGCGATTGCGGCGCTGGACGCGGAGGATCTCGGCGCCGACGACACAGTGGATTTTCTGGGCGTGAGCTTCTCCGCGCTGGACAAAGTGGGGCACGGAGTGGGCCCGAACCATCGGGTTTTTGAGGAGATGATGGTCTCAGCGGATCGTAGCCTTTCTCGCCTGCTCCAGGCGCTGGACAGTCGGGTTGGGCTTGAGAACGTCGTCATTGCTGTGACTGGCGACCACGGTGTTGCCCCGCTGCCCGCCTGGAGCACGCGGCACAAACTGCCCGCCCAGGGCTTTGACGAGAAGCTACTCGGGGCCGACCTCGAGGCTGTGTTGGCTGGGAAGTTCGGCGTCGTGCCCGGACACGGCTGGGTTCACCGCGTGATGCGGATGAACGTCTACCTCAACGACGCCGCGGGAGCGGCGGCGGGCGTGGACATGGCCAAAGTGCGGGAGGCCACAGCGGCACATTTTCGTCCGATGCCCGGCTTCGTTCACGTGTTCACCTCGGACGATGTGGCCGCCCGACGCCTGCCAGCGGGCCGGTTCGAGCTTCAGATACTGCGGCAGTACCAACCGGGTCGCAGCGGCGACGTGGTCCTCATTCCGGCGCCGTTCAACATCTCCGGTGGCGCCCCCGCCAACCACATGACCGGCTACACGTACGACACGCACGTGCCGTTGTTGCTCGGTGGTTTTGGCGTGGAGCCCGGCGTGTATGCCCAATCGGCGGAGGTGGTGGACGTGGCGCCGACCCTCAGCTTCCTGTCCCGCGTGCTGCCGCCTGCGCTGAGCGAGGGCAGGGTGCTCCACGAAGCACTCGCGCGCTGATGGACCGCAGCTGGCTCTTGTTCATGCCGCCCGAGGGCCTGTCGGCCTGGGCTCGGATGACGCGCGTGGGTCGGCTCCGCCACGAGGGGCACCGTCTGTGGATGGACCTCCAGACTGGCAGCGTGACACTCCAACTGGACCTTCCCTTCGCCTGCACCATGACGCGCCACGAGGATGGCGACGCCATCTGGCTCGGGATCGAGGTGCGGCAGGAGGAAGTTCGGCTCAGCATGCAGGCCCGCGTGCACGAGGCCGACGTGCCCGCCGCCGCGACGTCGGGGGTCTGCGACGGGCCGCGCGTGTCGCGCAAATGCCTGCTGGAGGGCGTCCTGCCGCTGCTGCGCCCAGGCGCGGCAACAACGTGATTTAGTCCCACCCCAGGGCACGACCTCACCACTGAAACAATCTTCAGGGTTACGATTTATTTGCGCGGTGTGCGACAAACGCGTATGTTGACCGCCGCTTGGCTGGTGGAACGTCTTTTCGCCAAGAGGTCTGATGACTGCGCAGAAAAAACGCTCGCAAATCGCTGGGTTGCCCGAGGAATCTCACACGAGACCCACCAGAATTGGCCCTGCCGCGCGGTCCCGAGCGTTTGACACCGGGACGTGGAAGTCCATCCAGTCCAACGAGGCGATCCTTGAGTTTGAGCTCGAAGTGCGCCCGCGGCTGGCGCGAATGGCGTCCGAGAGTCGGTTCGCGCTGATGGGACTGCATTGGAGTGCGTACCGCGCGCTCATTGTGCGAACGTACCGTGAGGAGCGCACCAGGTTCGACACGGCCAGTGTTCCCCTGCCCATTTTGGTCAAGTACGCCTCGGAGCTGGCGGCCTACCGCAAGGCGCTCGACTCGGCGTGGATGCTCCTGGAGAACGAGCCCACCCGCCGCGCCCACCGCGATTGGCTCATTGGCCCCGTGGACATCGCGGACTCCGCAGACATGTACGTGCGCCGCGCGGCCTGCGCCGTGGACCGCGGCGACCGACGATCCGCCAGCGACAGTCTCTTGCGGGTGCTGGAGCTGGACCCAGGCAATTCTGACGCGCGCGTCCTGGGCGCGCGCCTCAGAGAGCGCCAGTAGGCCGACGTTCCGCCGCCTCCGGGGGGGAAAGGCGGGGGTTCGTCGCGCCCTGGTGGTTTGGCGCGACCGGGGCGTCCCCTGGTACAGTGGCGCCGTGAGTCGTTACGAACTCGTCATCTTTGATTTTGACGGCACCATCGCCGACACCGGACCCGTCATCTGCGATGCCTTTGCCGCGGCGGTGGCCGGCACGCCGGCGCAGCGTCCAGCAGCCGCGTTCCAGCGTGTCCTGGGGCAGCCGCTGGAGTACGTGCACGACGTTCTCGTCGCCGAGGAACCTGCCTACGCGGCGTCACGGGCGGAGTTCATCACACGGTACCGCGCCCGCTACGAGACGATTGCCCACGCGATGACGCAGTTGTTCCCCGGGGTCATGGACCTCATTGAGGGTTGGGCCTCTCCGCTGGCCATCGCCAGCAGCAAGCCGACACGAATTCTCACCCGGCAGGTGGACGGGCTCGGCATCGGGCCCTGTTTTGCGCACGTCCAGGGCACGGATGGCTTCCCGTACAAGCCCAACCCGACCATCCTCCACCGCGTGTGGGAGCGGGTTCCTGCGTCGCCCAGGGGCACGGTTTTTGTGGGCGATTCGGTGACGGACATCCTGGCGGGACGCGCCGCCGGCGTGGTCACAATTGGCATCACACACGGGGCGCACGGCGCGGCGGAGCTCAGGGCGGCCGGTGCGGAGTTTGTGGTTGACGACGTCGAGGAGCTGGCCCGGCTGCTGCGCTGACGGCTACCAGAGGAAAGGCAGGAGGGCCTTGCGGCGCTTGGGGTACTCGGGAAACGTCTCGCGGTACCAGGCGTGGTGGGTTGCGGCCCGTGGCGCCAGATTGGCCGTCGTCCAGAAGGCGAACGCCGCGCCGGGCAGGCTGAATGTCAGCAGGGCCCAGCCGGCCCACTCCACGACCTCGCCGAGGTAGTTGGGCGCGGAGACGAAGCGGTACATGCCGCCCGTCGGGATCTTGTAGCCCGTCTCACCGGGCTTGCGCAGAGTGCGCAGGACGTGGTCGCTGTGGTGGTTGATGGCGTAGCCGGCCAGGAAGAGCGCGACCCCAGCGACAAACCGCGGGTCCCACAGCCAGCTCAACTCGTAGGCGTCCGCAAACCCAAAGAGCCACCTGCCGTTGATGTAGCCGTTGACGCTGTTGAAAGCGACGCCCATGAGCGCGATGACCAGGGGCATGCGCTTCTTGCCGCTGCTGCCCATACGGAGGGGGTAGATGAACGCGCGGTAGCCGTAGTGCAGCAGCCAGAGTCCCAGGAAGATCCAGGCCGGCGCGGTGAAGTTCTTGCCCCAGACGAAGCACGCGGTGAACACCAGCGGGCTCGGCGCCTCCATGATGACCCAGCCGACGGTGTTGGACACTGTCGGGCCCCAGCCCTGCCTGGCGTGGCGACCGTACGGCGCGCTGATGAAGAAGAGGAACAGGAAGACGAGCACGGCGAGGCCGAACCAGCTGTACACGAGGAGGTCGAACACCTCGCGCTCGTTCACGGCGTCACCCGCGTGGCCGGGGCTTCCAGGGCCTCACGCCACTTGCGCGGCTGGGCCAGCATCCCCTGGTCCACGTACCAGCGCAGCGTGTCCTCAAGGGATTCGTCGAACGACCGCGGCGAGAACCCCAGGTCGCGTTGTGCGCGGGCGGAAGACATGTGTTGGTTGGATTGCAGCGCCAGCAGCGACGCGGTGGTGTACAGCGGCCGCGTCCCGGTGATCCGGGCAAACCAGGTGGCAAAGGGTGCGCTGAACATCGCCAACCACCGCGGGCAATGGAACCAGGGCGCTGAGACCCCGGTGAGCCGCTCGACGCGCGCTGCGATGCCCGGCATGTCGACCCACTCCCCGCTGAGAATGTATTTGCCGCCCGTGGGAGCTGAAGCCTCTGCCGCCAAAGCGGCCTGAACGACGTCGCGCACATCGACCCAATTGAACCCTCCGTCCACCTTGGCGGGCAGGCGCCCGGCTGCAAGGCCGAGCAGGCCGCAGCCAAGGTGAGAAGGCTGGTAGTCGTGGGGGCCGAGGATGCCGGTCGGGTTCAGGATCACCGCGTCGAGTCCGCGCTCGATTCCGTCCAGGACCACCCGCTCGCCGGCGGCTTTGGACAGGTCGTAGGGAGGCGTGCCGGCTTTGTGGGCGTACGCGCGCGCCTCGTCGACGGGCGAGTCCAACGGCTCCTGCTCGTGGGCGTGGATGGAGCTGAAGTGAATGAGTCGCCGCACACCGTGGGCGAGGCACGCTTCCACCACGTGGCGCGGGCCCCCGACATTGATGGACTCGACCAGCGGCCAGGCGTTCATCATCAGCGAGATGTTGGCCGCGAGGTGGAAAACAACCTCGGCGCCACGCAGCGATTCAGAGACAAACTCGGCGTCGCGGATGTCACCGGACCGCAGCTCGATGTCGAGCCCGCGCAGTGACTTTGGTGTCTCGGTCTCCAGGACGAGCGCTCGAACCTCGCGGCCCCGTGCCAGCAGCTCGCGCACGAGGTTCGCGCCGACGTGGCCGCTGGCCCCGGTGACGACGGTCAGGGCCATCTCAGGCCTCGATGTCGTCCGCAACGGTGCGCAGGAGGCGAGACAAGACGCGGAGGCGCTCTTTGAGCACCCGGTTCTCCGCCACAAGATTGGCGAACTCGACGGCGCTCAGCGACACGGTGCCATCGGCGAGCAACGCGGTCTGTGGCGCTACCGCCTGGGCCGAGGTCCGAGGTGGTGTCGCCGCAGCAACGGATTTGGTCCCGGCACCGCACCCGCCTCCGGCGTAGAGGTTGATGCCCTCGTCGTCTTCGTCGGGAGCCTCCTCCTCTGCCTTCGCGACCAGCGCGCCCAATGTGAGTACACCGCCGGTGGGAGCTGCGGCGGCAGGGGTTGTGGGCTGGGAGGGCTGCGAACCGGGCACCCAGGCCAGCGGGTCCATTCTACGCAGCTGCGTCGCCGACATATTGTCGAAGTGCAGGGAGGCGAGGCCGTCCACGTCGGCGGTCAAGTCGCGAATCTGGGCCTCGATGGAGGCTCGCTCCGCGTCGCCGCGGTCATCCTCGAAGACGAGGGTAATCTGTGCTGCGCCGTCGCGAACGTTGACAGCCTCGACCATCAGCGCGTCGAGCAGGTTGAGACCGTGGCGCGAATCCTCGACCTCCTCGAGCTCAGCGATGATGTCCGCCTTGATGTCGGTGTCGAGTCGCATCTCAGCGCACGCTGGGAGGGTCGAATGTGAAGCCGCCGGCGTCGTCGGCAAAGTCGATGGTCGTGTCTTGCACGTAGAGCCAATCGCGCGGTGCCACGACGATCTTCACGTCGTTGGAGGTCAGGGTGCGGTCCGAGTCCGCGACCTCGTCGGTGAGGTCCAGCGTGTACGCGTAGTCGTTGTCAGGGTCGATCCCGACGCGGACGGTCGCCTCGCTGATCTCGTCACTGTCGGCCACAGCTTTTTTCAGGAAGTCGGCGGCCTTTTGGGTCAATGAAATGCTCACGCAGTGTGCTCCTCGGGTAGTCGACGCGGAAACTAGGCAACGGGGACGGTGGAGTCAACGAAGACGGGCGCAGATTCCACTTGGGAGGCGGGTTCAAGAACGAACAAACCCCTCGCGCGGAGGGGTCGTCCGGGATTTGGAGTCGCCGCAGCCTACTGGCAGGGCGGAACGATGCATTGACGCTCGGGCAGGTTGCTCTTGGGCAGGGTAGCGCCGCAGTCGTCGCCGATGGCCAGGTCCGGTGCCCAGGTCCACTCGTTGAAGTGCATCTCCCCCTGGAGCTCGCTGACACCACACAGGTTGTAGGTGCGGACCTGCGCGACCCGCACGTGGCGAATGGTCTGGCGGTAGAACACACCAAAGCGGCCGACCGGGATGACGCCGGAGTAGCCGATGAGCGTCGAGTGCGTCATGGACTCACTCCAGGTCTGCTGCTCCGCCTCCGTCATACCCTGCGTCACGACCTCGGACTCGGCCACGGAGCCGCCGAGGTTGTAGGTGCGGGTCTGCGAGCGGGCTTCGCTGTCCGAGATGCTGTGGCCACGGGTCGTCGTGGAGCTCAGCGCGTAGGTGCCGCTGAGGTTCTGGCTGGTCGACTCCGTGGTCGTCGAGCCGAAGTTCTGCGATTCGTTGTGGCTTCCGCCGCCGGAGTAGCCACGATCGTTGCGGACACTGCGGCGCTCGCCCTGCGTGTTTCCAGCGCGCGCGCCGACCTCGGCGCTGCCGCCGACGGTGGTGCTGCCGCCGACTTTGGCGACGCCAGGGATGGACCCCTCAGCGCTCACGGTGGCGCTGTAGTCGACGCCGACCTTTCCGCTCAGCTCCTCCATGCGGGAGATGCTCTCCTCGTCGGTCACGCCCTCGACCATGTTCCAGCCCCAGTTCTCGCCGTCGCTGCTGCTGTACCCGACGGTGTTGCTTGAGCCGCTGTTGTAGCTGACTCCGTAGCTCTCGGAGCTGGACTCGGACTCGGACAGGCTCGCGGTCTCGGTCTGGCTGCGGGTGTTGGTGACCCCCTCCGAGTAGCCCTCCTGCCAGGTGTTGGAGTTTGTCTGGCCGTTGGCGCGAGACCAGTTCTGCGACACCGTGATGGAGACGCTGGACTGGCGCGACTCGCTGGTCGTCTCGGAGTACTGGACGCGGTTGCCGATGGAGCCGGGGATGCAGCCGGTGACGGGCACGGGCTCGAGGTACTCGGCGACCTTCAGGGAGCCGTCGTAGTGGAACTCCAGCGGGCGGTGCACGCTGAACGGCAGGACGGTCTCTACGGCGTTGCCGTTCCCGTCCAGGGCCTCGACGCGCAGCGTCATGACGTAGAACTGCTTGTCTGCGGGCACCGGATTGAGCACGAGGGGGTCGTCCACACCGAGCCGATCGGTCGGGCCGGCGGCGGCGTGCTCAAACTGCGTGAACCCATCGTCACCATTAATGTTGGAGATCGTGTACCGGTACGTCTTGGGTGTGAAGCCCACGGCGCGAACCCTCAGATCGTAAGGTACGCCACCGAGTCCTCGCAGTGCGGGGGCTCCACAATCGGCGATTACAGGCTCGAACTCCTCGATGACAATCGAGGGGTCGACCCGCAGGGTGAAGGTTCGTGACCGTGGGCCTTCTTTGACCGTGCCATCGTCAGCGACGTTGCGCGCGATGATCTGACCCTTGAACGAGCCCGTCTCGTTGATCCCGCCGAACGGGTTCTCGAAGGGGCCAAAACGCGACCACCTCAGCACGTCAAACCGCTCGTCGAGCGTGCCGTCGTAGAGCGGGGTCACGACGAAGTCCACCTCGGCGCTGCTGCCGTCGTCGGCGGCGAAGTCACCGACAAAGCGCAGCTGGGTGCGTCCCTGCTCGGCGGAGCCATCCGCGAATCCATTGCCGATGACAAACAGCGTCTCGCCGACGACCACTACGTCTTTGTCGAGTTTGGCGACGGTCGGGCCACCGGAACCGGGGGGAAGCTCGTCTTCCT
>CALBXO010000560.1 GCA_937890335.1 uncultured Pseudomonadota bacterium
GGCCCCGTTCAAGGCGCGCGCCGAGCGCGAGATGGCCAACCTCTACAAATTTCTGCGCGTGCGAAACGCGCACAAGCGCAAAGACTACGGCACAGCCATTCTCGTCGCAGAGGGGATTGAGGCGGACAGTGTCTACCGAGAGCGCGCCGACAAACTCGTCCGTGAGGCGATGCAGCGGTACGGACCTGACGAGACACGCCGGGCCGCCGGGGCCTCCAATGAGAGCGTGCGCCGTGTTCAGCTGGATCTCGTGCTCGCCCTGCGGCCAGGCTTTGGTCCCGCAGAGACGGCGATGGCCGGACCCGTGGCGGAGGCGTCGCCAGCGGTGGCCACGCCGGAGCCTGAGGCCCAGCCTGTCGCCCAGAAGGCAAAGAAGGTGCAGGTGGCCAAGAAGGTGAAGGTCCAGAAGGGGAAGGTGGCCAAGAAGGTGAAGCGGGCCAAAGCCGAGCCGGAGTCCGCATCCGTCGCGGTGGAACCAGCCATGGACGTCCCTGCCGAGGAGCTGCCGCACTCTCCGGAGATTGCCTCCGCGGGCCAGGTGGTCTCCCTGGACGAACTTGGGACCGCGCCCCCACCAAAGGCCCAGGGCGACGCGGTGGGCAAGGTGACCCACGGCCGAGAGCTGGCCGATGCGGGTGATCTCGCCGGCGCAGCGGAGATGCTCAAAGAGGCCGTAGCCGCCGACGCCAACCACGCTCCCGCCTACCTGCATCTCGGCGTCGTCGAGCATGCGCGTGGCAACCGGCGCGACGCGGTGGAGGCGTTCAAGACGTTTCTGCGGTTGGCGCCGGACGACCCGAAGGCGGCACAATTGCTCGCCTACGTACGAGACAACGACAGCGCCAGGACCGGGCTCGACGCGCGCCAGTGTATGGCGGAGGCGAGCAAGGCGTCGGGCGAGGGCAACCTGGAGGGGGCGATCGCCTGGCTGCACAAAGCCGCCGTGGCGGACCCGGCCATGCCGGAGCCCTGGCTGCAATTGGGCATGATGCTGGAACGAGTCGGTCGCGCCGACAACGCGCGCAAGGCGTACGGTCAGTACCTGGAGCTGGCGCCGGAGGGTGCGTTTGCGCGGAACGCGCGGGCCGGAATCGACAGGCTGAAGTAGCGCTATCTGTCGACGTTGGTGGTGACGGCAGTGCCGGCCTTGAGGCCCTCGAGCGGGTCGCAGCTGTGCCAGGGCACAAAGAAGACGACGATGACAAAGAGCACGAGAACGATGAGGGCGACCGGGTCTTCGTCGCGCCAGCTGAATTTGATATCGCTCATGGCCGCACGTTAAACAGTCGCCCCGAGGCGGTCAAGGATCGCCTCAGCCACTTTCAGGCCATCCACGGCGGCGCTCACGATGCCCCCGCCGTAGCCGGCCCCCTCGCCAGATGGGTGGAGGCCGGGCAGTGAATCGCATTCCAGACGTTCGGAGTCCCGGACAATTCGAATCGGCGCCGAGGTGCGGGTTTCGACGCCCAGCAGCACCCCCGCTTCCGACGCGAAGGCAGGCATGCGGCGCGACCAGGATTGGAGCGCCCCCGTCAGAGCCTCCGTGACGAACGGAGGGTAGATGTCGCGCAGGTTTGCGGGGGTCACGCCAGGGGTGTAGCTGGTCTTGCCCAATTGCGCGTCGGCCCAACCGCCGATCCAGCCTGGCACGGACTGCGCCGGCGCGCGAAAGAGTCCACCGCCCAGGGCGCCCGCCCGGCGCTCCGCCCGCCGCTGCAACTCCACGCCGCCAAACACGCCCGCCTGCGGAAAGTCCCTCGGCTCCACGGTCACCACGAGCGCGCTGTTGGCGTAGCGACCGCTGCGGGCGGCGTGGCTCATGCCATTGACGACGACGCCATCGGGCTCCGTCGGCGTCGGGACCACCTGGCCTCCAGGGCACATGCAGAACGAATAGACGCCTCGTTTGCGGCCGGACACCTCAAGGTTGGCGGTGATGCGATAGTCCGCGGCTGGCAGGAGTGGATGTTCGGCAAACTTGCCGTACTGCATCTCGTTGATGAGCGCCTGCGGGTGCTCGACCCGGAAGCCCACCGCAAATGCCTTGGGTTCGAGGAGCACCTGCGACTCGTGCAGCAGCTCGTACATCTTTCGGCTGGAGTGCCCGGTCGCCAGCACGGCGTGACGCGCATCGACGCGCTCTCCGTCGCTGAGCCGCAAGGCGGTGAGGTGCCCCGAGGCGTCGCGTTCAAGACCGGCTACGCGGGCGCCAAACCGCACGATTGCGCCCGCGTCGGTCAGGCTGGACCGGAAACGCTTGAGCAGCGCGACGAGGCGGTCGGTGCCGAGGTGAGGCTTTCCGTCCGTGAGGATTCTCTCCGGCGCGCCCATCGCCACCAGCGTCTCCAACACGCGGCGTGTGGAACCCGCGCCGATGCGCGTGGTCAGCTTGCCGTCACTCCACGTGCCGGCGCCGCCCTCTCCGTAGCAGAGGTTGCTGCTGGTCTGGAGCTCCCCCCAATGCATGAGCCGCGAGACATCCTGCGCGCGGGTCTCCACGGGCTTTCCCTGTTCCAGAAGGACCGGGCGCAGCCCCGCGGAGGCGAGTGCCCAGGCGGCGAAGAGGCCAGCGGGGCCCGCTCCCACGACCGCGACTGGCGTATCCTTTGCGGACGCGGGGACCTGCCGCGGCGCGGACAGGGGGGAGAGGTCGACAGCGCGTGAGCCCGTGGGCGCCTGGTTCAGCCCGGGCGCGTCCGCGTGCAGCGAGTACACCACCCGCGGTCGCCCGCGCGTGTCCAGACTGCGCTTGAGGACCGTGAGCTCCGCGAGCTCTTCGGAGCCGACCCCCAGAGCGGTGGCCACCGCCCGCAGGAGGGCATCGGGCTCATTGGCCTCGGCTTCCAGGTCGATGGTGACGTTGTCGAGTCGGAGGAGCATCCAGTCCCAATCCGCGCGGGTTCAGCCCTCGCGGTCGAGACCATACACGTCGGGAAGGAAGTGCGCCACGCCGCGCTCGTCGACGCGCACCGTGTAGTATTCGACGTGAATGAGCACCTTCTGGTTGAGGAATACGATGTGGTTCTCGCGCCGTCGAAGGAGCTTGTCGATCTTGGCTTCGTCAAACTGCCCGTCGGCCTCGAGGAGCATCCGGGCCAGACGCAGCGGCTCGTGCACACGCATGCACCCGTGGCTGAATGCCCGGCGCGGTCGGTTGAACAGCGCCTTCTGGGGGGTGTCGTGCAGGTAGACGTCGTGCTTGTTGGGGAAGATGATCTTCACCTGTCCCAGGGCGTTGCCGGGCCCCGGCGGCTGCCGGACCCGCTCCACCACTCCCTCGGTCTTGGCCCGCACCTGGTACCCGCGGCCCTGCAGGTAGGCGATCTGGTCTTCGGGCGATGAGTTCTTGAGGTCCGCCGGCACAATCTCGTTCTTCAGAATCCGGGCCGGGATGTTCCAGTAGGGATTGTAGATGACGCGATCGATGGCGCCGGACATCTGCGGCGTCGCGTTGATGAGGGTTGTCCCCTCGCGGGTGCGCTTCTTTGCCCTCGGGCTGCCGACCACCACACGGAACCGGTGGACCCGCTTGCCGTTCTCCCAGAGCTCCCCGTGGAAATCCGGCAAGTTGACCTGGATGTAGCGGCCCGCACGCGGAGGAGCCTGGCGCCAGCCGATCAGCGCGCGATCCACTTGCGCCAGCCGCTTGTCAGCCGGGACCGACATTGCTTCGAGCGTCTCTTTGTCGAGCCGACCGTGGGGTTTGAGCTTGTGTGCGCGTTGAAAGCTGCGCACCGCATCCACGAGCTTGTCGTCGAAGAGGTCGTCTCCCGTTCCCGGCGTGTAGCCCTCTTGCACGAGCCGCTGGCGCAGTGAGGCCACCAGCGGGCTGCGCTTGCCCGGTGACAACCCCTTTGGGTCGCGGGGCAGGGCAACAAAGCCGCTTGTGGCCGCGATGCGCGCGTACCGCTCGCGTGCGCCCGCGAGCGCTGAGTACTGCCCGCCGGGGGGAATTGCGGACGCGAGTACCTCCGGGAGGGGCTTGTTTCCAATCTGGGTCATGACCTTGGACAGGGCCTTGTCGCGGGCGTCGCGCTCGTTCTTGGGCCAGTTGTCCCCAAGCTTGAGCCGCAGGCGATCCTTGTCATCGCGGGAGGTGGTCAGGCGTGTCGCGAGGTCGTCCAGCCAGATTCGCTGCTCCTCGACGCCCTGCCAGCCAATGTGCGCGTGTTTGGCGCGTAGATCCCACGCCCACTGGAGCACGAGCTTGTGCGCCTGGATCTCAATGCGGGCCAGGTGGCGGGCCAGCAGCGCGTAGCCGCGCGCGAGCTCTTCGTGTGCTTTGTCTACGCCGGTGACGAGCTGTGGGTGGCCTGCGCCCCCGAACATCAGGGCGAGCAAGGTGGCGTCTGGAACGCGGCGGTCGTTGCCGACGCCGAGCTGCTCCGGCTCCTTGGAGACGATGTATTGCGCGATCGCGTCCTTCTGCGCCGGGCTGAGCTCCCCGACCTGTTCCTGACGCTTCACGGCCTTGGCCGCTTCCTCGTATTCGGCCACCCGCTTGGCCAGGTCGTCGCAAGGATAGTCGGCGCGGGCCAGTCCATGGCGCAGCTCGACGGTATCGCAGAGCTCGACGAGCGGCGTCAGGTCGCCAGGCCCGTTCACGCTGACAAAGCGTGGTTTTTCAGCATCGAGGAACGCCGGGTGCAGCTGCGGTTCCGTGGTGTCTGCGCCGAGCGCCTCGATTTCGCTCGCGAGCACCTTGAGCAGGGCAGCGTTTTCAAAGGTGGGGGCGCGGCTCTGTACTTCGCGGGGGTACAGCTCCGAGGCGCGTCTCGCGGCGTCGCGCCCCTCCTCTGGCTTGAGCCGGCCGTTGCAGGCGGCCAGGAGCAGTCCGCCGAGGGCCAGGGTGAGTACAATTCGGTTCATATGACTATCACAGCGTCGATCTCGTTATACGTGCAGGGCGAGCGGCTGGCCCGCGACTGTGCGACTCGATCGGATGTGCACTGCAACTCGGGTACCAGAAAAGTTGACCCACCCGGCGGGCAGACGCAAGTTCGTGTATGTAAAGGCCTACATTGGGGTACATGATGGACAACTGGAAGAGCGGTCGAAGTGACGAGCGGAACGATGCCGACTGGGTGGCCCTCTACGAGGTGCCGGAGCGCGGTAGCTTCCGCAACCCCGTCCAGGACCTCAGCGTGGGAGGAACCTTCCTTCGCACGAGCAAACCCATGGCGCCGGGGACCTATTTCGATGTTGTGTTGGTAAGCCGCGAAGACGCCAAATACGTCCGGGTTCCCGCGCAGGTCGTGTGGCGCGGCCGAAAGGACCGTCACCGCGGCATGGGCGTGAAGTTCGCGCACAGCCGTGCGTCCATCCGCGAGATGCGCAGCCTGTTCACCTGATGGCCACGGCTGTCGCCCACGAGCAGCCCGTGTGAGGTCGCGCCCTTGACGGCGCCGCCGGCGTCGCTATCGTTGCCCCGATTCACGGAATGGGGCTTCAGACATGCCGATCTACGAGTACCGATGCACCTCGTGCAGCCACGACTTTTCAAAGCTTCAGAAGCTCTCCGCTGACGCGCCGCCGTGTCCGGAGTGCGGCGAGGTGGAGGTGGCCAAGAAAGTCAGCCACACCTCCTTCCAACTCAAGGGTGGCGGCTGGTACGTAACCGACTTCCGGGAGGGCGGCGGCGGTCCCGGCGCCGCGAAGAAGCCAGACGCGCCCGCTGAGAGCGCCCCGGCGGCGGAAAAGGCTGACAAGGCAGACGCGGCCGGCAAGGCCGACAAGGCAGACGCGACGCCCGCCGCGAAGACCGAGGCCAGGCCCGCCAAGGCGGAGCCGAAGGTGGCCCCCAAGAAGTCCCCAGCACCCACCAGCGGCAGCGCCTGACGGCGCGTGGCGATTGTAGGCATCGATCTTGGTACCACGAACTCAGTCGTAGCCACGTCCCGGGCTGGGCGCGCGGAGGTGGTCCTCACCCAGGATGGACCCCTGCTGCCCAGCGTCGTCGCCTACACGGCCGATGAGGTCCTCGTGGGCACCGTGGCGCAGCGGATGGCGACCGCCGCGCCGTCGCGCTGCATCACGTCCGTCAAACGCTTGATGGGCGCGCGCTACGCGGAGGTGGAGGCGGACTTGAGCACCCTGGCCTACGCCGTCGAACAGGGCGCGGAAGGGCGGCTGGAGATCGTGGTCCCTGGCCGTCGCCTCACGCCGGCACAGGTCTCGTCCGAGATTCTGGGGCGGTTGCGGGAGAGCGCTGCAGCCTCAGGGCCTGCGGGCGCGCCGGTACGGGCCGTCATCACCGTCCCCGCCTACTTCGACGACAACCAGCGTGCCGAGACCCTTCTGGCTGCGAGGCTCGCCGACATTGAGGTCTTGCGCCTGCTCAACGAGCCGACAGCCGCAGCGCTGGCGTTTGGCGTCACACAGTCGCACCCAACCGCGCGGCGCGTGGCCGTGTACGACCTTGGCGGCGGCACATTTGACGTATCGCTCCTGGAGATCGGGGCCGGCGTGGTGCAGGTGGTCGCCACCGGGGGCGACACGCGCCTTGGC
>CALBXO010000561.1 GCA_937890335.1 uncultured Pseudomonadota bacterium
CCGACAGCAGATCCAGGCGCAGTCCCGGCATGTCGCAGCCCACGGCGAGCAGCCAATCCGCACCGTCCCGGTCCGCCTGCGTGAGCCCTGCGGCGATGGACGCCAGGGGGCCTTGGAGCGCGGCGTGGTCCTCGATCAGCGTGATGTCGCCGCGCGTCATCAGGTGTCCCGTCAGCGCGGGATCGCTCCCCACATGTGGGACCCCGACCCACGGCTCGCCACCTGGCACCAGGGTGACGGCGTCAAGGACGTGGTCGATGAACGCGCGACCGGCGAGTTTGTGCAGCGCCTTGGTTCCGCCAAAGCGCCGGGACTGTCCACCGGCCACGACAAGGGTCTGGATGCGCATTCGGTCCCCCGCGTCACCCTGGGTGACAGCTGCGCGCGCAGGCCCATCCCACGTCGCAGGTACGCGTCAGAATGCATGACGCGGCTCATGAGGGCAAACGGATGTCTTTGCCGTCACTGACGACGTCCAGTGGGACCTCCTCCAGGTTGGTTCGCGCCTCGGCTCTCGCGGCGTACTGCGTTTGTGTCGCGGTTGTTGCGCCGCTCATTCGTTCAGTGCATAGTCGTGCTCGTGAATGAGATCGAGCTGTCGCCAGGGGAGCTGCGCAAGCTGCTCGCCGCCGCCATGGACCGGGTTGAGGCGTACCTCGAGGGACTGGACACGCAGCCGACGCGCCATCTCGACGGGGCGCGGGATGTGTGCGCGTCGCTCGTGGAGCCGCCGCCGCGCAAAGGTGCCCCGGTTGAGGAGCTGCTGGACATCGTGTTTGGCGCGGCCAACTCCGTGGGTTTTGCCAGCGCGAGCCCCGGTTACACGGCGTACATCCCGGGTGGTGGGCTGCTGCATGCTGCCGTGGGGGACTTTGTCGCCGACGCGCTCAACCGGTACGTGGGCGTATGGGAAGCCGCGCCCGGCATGGTTCAGATCGAGGCCAATGTGGTCCGGTGGTTCTGCGACATCGTGGGCTACCCCGCGCAGGCGCTGGGATTCCTGACCACCGGCGGCAGCCTCGCGAACCTGACCGCAGTCACCACCGCGCGCAGTGAGCGGCTCGGCGAGCGCTTTCTGGACGGGACGCTCTACACCAGCGACCAGGGTCACCATTCGCTGGCCAAGGCTGCACTGCTGGTGGGGTTCCCGCGGGATCAGCTGCGCGTGATTCCCAGCGACGACCGGCAGCGTATTCGCGTGGACATCCTGCGCGAGACGATCGCGGCGGACCGGGCGCGGGGGCTTCGTCCGGCCCTCGTCGCAGCCAGCGCCGGTACGACCAACACCGGCGCCATCGACGACCTGCCCGCGCTCGCGGACCTGTGCCAGGATGAGGGGCTGTGGCTGCACGCTGACGCCGCGTATGGCGGCTTCTTCTGCCTGACGCAGCGCGGCGGCGAGCGGCTCCGCGGACTCTCCCGCGCGGACTCCATCACGCTGGACCCACACAAGGGCCTCTTCCTGCCTTTTGGGACCGGGGCATTGCTCGTTCGCGACGGGGAGACCCTGCGCCGCACCCATTCGGTGACCAGCGACTACATGCCGCCGTACCAGGACGAGGCCGCCCACATCGATTTCGCCGAGATCTCGCCGGAGCTGTCGCGCGACTTCCGCGGCTTGCGGGTGTGGCTGCCGCTGCGGCTCTGCGGGCTGGACCGCTTCGCGGCGCTCCTGGACGAGAAGCTGGACCTGGCCGAATGGGCGGCGCGGGAGCTGCGGCGGCTGCCGAATGTAGAGGTGCTCGAGCCGACGCTGAGCGTCGTGGCGTTCCGGGCGGTGGACCCTGCGCTGGACCTGGCAGGGAACAACGCTCGCAACCGCGCCTGGCTGGAGCGGATCAACGCCCGGCAGCGGGTAATGCTGACCCCGACCTTCCTGGACGGCGCCTACGTCCTGCGCATCGCGATTCTGTCGTTCCGAACGCACAGGGACCGCGTAGCGATGGCGCTGGAAGACATTGAACAGACCAGGGAGGGGCTGTGACGTGTGACGACGGGGTACTGGACCCCCAACAAGACGCCTCGGCCGGATGGACCCCGCCGGCGCTGGTCGATGTGGTGTTCTTTGATTGCCAGGCGACCGGCGCGACGCCGAGCCACGGCCATCTCCTGGAGGCTGCGTGGTCGGGCCCCGACGGCTGCGCCGATACCGTGGTCCGGCTGCCGGCGGGGGCCTCGATTCCTGCGCGCGTGTCGTCGCTGACGGGGATTGGGGAGGCCGATCTGGCGTCCGGGCGGTCGGCGGGCTGGGTGTTTGCGCACCTCCGAGAGGCTCTCTTGCCCCAATGGGGCGCAACTCTGGGCCCGGCGCCCGCGGCCAGCCCACTCGCACTCGGTACCTCGCCCCGGGCCATGGTGGTTCACTTTGCCCAGTTTGAATCCCGGTGGCTCAACGCGCTTTGGGGTGCAGAGGCGGAGGTGCCGTTTCCGGTCATCTGCACCCATGAGATCGCCCGGCGACTCTTCCCGGATCTGCCGTCCCGCGGGCTGCGGGCACTGGCCGGCTACCTGGGCTACGACTCACCGGAGCCCCGGCGCTCGCGCGATCACGTCGCCGCGACCCGGTTCATCTGGTCCCAACTGTTCCCCGAGCTGGCCAGTCGCGGGTTGCGCGACGCCGGCAGTGTGCTCGAGTGGGTGCGTGTCACGCCCGTGCCCGCGCGGTCCAGCGCGTTCGCGTACCGCGTTCCTCGCGAGCGGCGTCTGGCGTTGCCTGAGGGGCCGGGTGTCTACCGCTTCCTGGGCGCGCAAGGCGAGGTGCTCTACGTCGGCAAGGCGACCTGCCTTCGGCGACGGGTCAACAGCTATTTCCAAAAGCGCCGCGGGCGCGCGGACCACAAGCAGGAGCTCGTGACCCGCGCCCACGACCTTGCCGTCTCGCAGACGGGATCGCCGCTGGAGGCCGCGCTGCTGGAGACTGACGAGATCAAGCGCCACGATCCTGTGTGTAACCGGGCGCTGCGCCCGGAGGGCCGGGCCCCGGTGTGGAGCTCGCCCGACCTGCTCTCGGTAGCGCCGACCCCGGACGACAAGCACACGCTGGGACCCTGGCCGCGGTCGCCGAGGGCCGCTGGGTTGTTGGCCGCAGGGTGTGAGGATCCCGACCAGCTGTTCACCTGGGGCGAGCGCTGGGCGCCCGACGCGGCGGTGTTCACGGAGGGGCTGAGGCTGTTCCGCGCGCGGTACGACGTGGCCAATACGGCCAGTCTCCTGCGGCTCGGTGA